>JASFUL010000255.1:0-7764 GCA_050050315.1 Gemmatimonadota bacterium | reverse complement strand
GCCGAGCCAACGAGCCGTCACCCGATCCCAGTTGACGGTGTTCCACCAGGCGTCCAGGTAGTCGCCCCGCCTGTTCTGATAGTTCAGGTAGTAGGCGTGCTCCCACACGTCGACCCCGAGGATCGGAGTGAAACCCTGGATCAGCGGGCTGTCCTGGTTGGCCGTGTTCATGACGTGGAGAGTGCCGAAGGGGGTGACCGTGAGCCAGCCCCATCCCGAGCCGAACTGGCCCGACGCGGCGCTCGCCACCCTGTCCATCAGCGAGTCGAGCGAGCCGAACTCATCGTCGATGGCCTTCTTGAGCTCCCCCCCGGGCCGGTCCGCGCCGCCGGGAGTCATGATGTCCCAGAACAGGGCGTGGTTGACGTAGCCGCCGCCATTGTTGCGCACTCCCAGCCGGAGCTCGATCGGAAGGGCGGCGAGCGCCCTCAGGAGCTGCTCGGCGGAGTGGTCGTGGAACTCCGGATGACCCTCGAGTGCGTTGTTCAGCTTGTTGGTGTAGCCCTGATGGTGCTTCGTATGGTGGATCTCCATCGTCCGGGCGTCGATGTGCGGCTCGAGGGCCGAGTAGTCGTACCCGAGCTCGGGCAGCTTGAACGGATAGCCCATGGTCGTCTCCCTTCGAAGGGTGGTTCACTCCTGCGGTCGCGGTCGTCCACTATGTGTCGACCCCTGGCCCGATGGCCTGTTCCGGTGGAACGGGGAGAATCTCGTAGGCGCAGCAGGGCTGGTCGTCCAACACGTGCGCCACCCGTCGGACCTCGGTCCCGGGAAGGGCCTCCCGGATGAGAGCGATCTCGGAATCGCACGCACCCCCGTACCCGACGGCCAGCGCCTCGACCAGGCAGTTCCGCTCCACGAGCAGGAAGCCTCCCTCGCCGACCGGCTCGACCTGGGGCATGTACCCCTCCTCCTCGAGGAGGCCCGCCAGCGCGCGCACCTTCTCCTCGAGCGAACCCAGCGATCGGAGACGCGCCCGGGCCTCCCGCGTCCGGCGCTCCCTCCGGCGAGCGAAGACGGCGTCGAGGAGGGCGGGGTCGGCGTCCTGCACGTATCCCAGGAGCTCACCGGCCAGAACCGCGTAGTTCCGAGCGAAGAGCGCGTCGCCCGTGTCGGTGAGCTCGTAGAAGTGTCGGGGACGGCCCGGACCTTCCCGCACTCTCTGGTAGGTGACGACGCCGTCCCTCTGCAGCCCCGACAGGTGCTGCCGGGCACCGGATACGGTGATGTCGAGAGCGTCGGCGATCGCCTCCACGGGCAGGGGCCCCGCCTTCTTCAGGGCGATCAGGATCTCTCGACGTGCCTCGGGTATGAGCTCGAGCAGCGTCTCGCCCCCGTCGCCCGGCAGTACCATAGAACGAACGTCTCCTCTTCGACCGTGTCGGTTTCCACCGCCCCCCCCCCGGATCGTACCTCCCGACCCGGCGCGCGGGTCCGGCGGAGGTGATGGTGGCTGAGCGGGAGCACCCGCCCCGGATCCTCCTCGTCGACTGCGACTGCTTCTTCGTCCAGGTCGCCCGACTCGAGGACCCCGAGGGGGCGGGACGCGCCCGGCTTCTGCTTGTAGGGGGCTCGGCATCCGGCCGGGGCGTCGTCACCTCTGCCTCGTACGAGGCCCGCGCCTACGGCGTCCGCTCCGCCATGCCCACCGCCCACGCGCTCCGCCTGTGCCCGGATGCCGTGGTGGTGGGCGTCCCTCGCCGGGCCTGCGGCAGCAAGAGCCGCGCCATCCTGAGCGTGCTGGAGGAGCTCTCACCGGTCGTCCAGGCGGCGTCCATCGACGAGTTCTACCTCGACCTCTCGGGCACCGAACGCCTGCTCCGGGACGAGACGCTCGAGGAGACGGCCGCGCGGATCCGGCGGACGGTCCTGGACCGGACGGACGTCTCGGTGTCCGTCGGCGGTGGCACGAACCGGACCGTGGCCAAGCTCGCGACCCGGCGGGCGAAGCCGGGCGGCGTCTTCGTGGTCCCGCCGGGGCGCGAAGGGGCGTTCCTGGCCGAGCACCGCCTGGCGGATCTCCCGGGGGTCGGGCCCGCCCTGCTCGCGGCCCTGAAGGCACGGGGGCTGGAGACCGTGCAGGATGCCCTCCCGGTCCAGCGCGAGTGGCTGGAGCGGTGGTTCGGAGAGTCCCGGGGACGCTGGCTGCACGACCGTGTACGGGGGCTCGACACGACGCCGGTGGTCGACCGCGACCGCCGCAAGTCCGTGAGCACCGAGCGCACCTTCCACGAGGACCTCCACGAGGACGCCGCGCTCGAGCGCGAGTTGCTCCGCCTGGCCGGGTCCGTGGCCCACGCCCTCCGTTCCCGGAGGCTGCGCGCCCGGACCGTCACGGTGAAGCTCCGCGACCCGGACTTCACCACACGACAGGCCGGCCACACGCTGCCCGAGGCCGTGGAATCGGACGCGGCGGTGTACGCCACCGCCCGGGGGCTCCTCGACGAGCTCCGCGCCCGGAGGCGCAGGCCCGTCCGGTTGCTGGGAATCGCGCTGTCCGGGCTCGAGGACGCGGAGGCGCCGCGCCAGCTCGGGCTCTTCGAGGAGGCCGGACGCACCGAGACCGAGCGCGACCGGGCGATCAGCCGGGTCGTCGACCACCTCCGCGACCGCTTCGGCGACGACGCCATCGCCCCCGGACGCATCCTGGAGGACCCATGATCGAGCCCCTGCCCTCCTCCCTCCGTCCCCCGGCACGACCGCTCGTCGGGATGATCCATCTCCCACCCCTCCCCGGGTCTCCCCGCTGGGGCGGATCCATGGAGGCGGTGATCGAGCGCGCCGTGGCGGACGCCGGGGCACTGGCCGGCGGCGGGATGGACGCGCTCCTCGTGGAGAACTACGGGGACGTCCCCTTCCGCCGGGGCCGGGTCGGGCCCTGGACCGTGGCTGCGCTGACGCTGGCCGTCTCGGCGGTGCGGGAGGCCGCCGCGCGGCTGCCCGTCGGCGTGAACGTCCTCCGGAACGATGCGAGGGCCGCCCTCGGGGTGGCCGCCGCCACCGGCGCGTCGTTCGTCCGCGTGAATGTCCACACCGGGACGATGCTGACCGACCAGGGAGTGCTCCAGGGGCGGGCCGATCGGACCCTCCGGGCCCGCCGAGCTCTCGGGGCGTCCGTCGCGATCGTGGCGGACGTGCACGTGAAGCACGCCGTTCCCCCCGCCGGCGCCACCCTCGAGGGCTCCGCCGCCGACGCCCGTCTGCGTGGGCTGGCCGACGTCCTCGTCGTGACTGGAGCCCGCACGGGAGGCGGGGCCGACCCGGCCGAGATCCGTCGCGTGGCGGACGCGGTCCCCGGAACGCCCGTATGGGTGGGTAGCGGCGTCACCCCGGACAACGTCGCGTCGATGCTCGAGGTCGCCGACGGCGTGATCGTGGGGAGCGCCCTTCATCGGGACGGAGTGGCAGGGCGGGGCGTCGAGCGCCGGCGCGTCGAGCGGCTGGTCCGGGCCCTCAGGGGTTGAGGGCTCGGCGACACCGGGCCAGGTAGCGGCCGTCTTCGGCGCGGAGCACGGTCCGGGCCTCCAGCCCGGCTTCGCGGGCCAGGGCCTCCAGCGTCCCGGGTCCCACGTAGAGGTGGGGAAACGGGGGCCCCTTCCGACCGCGGTACTCCAGCTGGATCTGGAGCTCCCCGGGGTGGCGACCGTCCCCCGGGTCCACCGGCCCCGGATCGGTGGAGTCCATCAGGAGCACGCCCCCGGGGGCGAGGAGCCCGTGGATCCGACGCAGCAGAGGACCGAGGCGGGAGAGCGTACCCGCCACGCCCGTCCCGTTCATCAGGAGCAGGACCGTGTCGTAGGGTCGGTCGGGACGGTGGTCCCACACGCTCTCGAGGCGGACGTCCCGGACGCCCCGTTCCGCGAGGATCCTCGCCGCACCCGGCAGCAGCTCCAGCGCGGAGACCGGGTGCCCCCGTGCCTGGAGCGCGAGGGCGTGCGCGCCGGCTCCCGCGCCCACGTCCAGCACCCGGCCCCGGGCCAGCTCCAGGGCTCTCCGGTCGACGGCGTCCATCTCGGCGGCCGACCTGAAGAACCACGACGGGTCCACCTCCAGGCTCTCCCCGTGGTCGAAGAGGAGTCCGAGGGCACCGCCGGGACGTCCCCCGTGGCAGTCCACCAACGCCTCCTCCAGGGGGAGGAGTCCCTCCGGGACGCTCACTTCAGGCATGCGTCGCCCGACGGTACATTCCCGCCATGAAACGTGACCGCAGCCCCGGCGACCGGGCCGGACCTTCCGGCTCCGCCGTCCGACCGGGGAAGAAGGGCGCGGCCCCGGCAGTGCTCTGGCGGGCCGCTCGGCTCCGGTGTCCGAACTGCGGGGGAGGGCCCCTGTTCCGGCGCTGGCTGATCATGCGGGAGGCCTGCCCGAGCTGCCACCTGATCCTGGACAGGGGCGAGCCGGACTACTTCCTCGGCGGGTACGTGATCAACTTCGTGACCGCCGAGCTCCTGATCGTCGTCGGGGGGATGGTCGCGGTGGTCCTCACGTGGCCGGACGTCCCCTGGAGCGCCATCAAGTGGGGGCTGATGGCGCTGATGATCCCCGCGCCGGTCGTCTTCTACCCGTTCGCGAAGACGCTCTGGCTCGGGGCCGATCTTCTCTTCCGCCCCCCGACGCTGCGCGATCTCCGGGGGCACGGCGAGAACCTGACCCGGGACGACGACGGCCCGCCCTGACCCGCGGTCGGCACCCGGCGCGCCTCCCGCGCCGTTCACCCGGAGCCGATCAACCCCGCCTCGACGCCTTTCGCTGCCGCGCCACCTCGAGGTTCTCGATCCACGGCCTCCGCTGGAAGTAGCTCAGCGTCATCTCGCGCACCTGCCCGGACAGCAGCAGCAGCGCGATCAGGTTCGGGATGATGACGATGGCCAGGAAGATGTCTCCCAGCGACCAGACCACCGCGAGGGGCACGACGGCGCCGATGAAGTGCATCAGTACGAAGACCAGCTTGTACGGCACGATGGCCCGGTGCCCGAAGAGGTAATTGGCGCAGCGGTCCCCGTAGTAGCTCCACGAGATCGCCGTGGAGATGGCGAACAGCAGCACCGACGTGAGCACGATGTACTGTCCCCAGGCCCCCGGCAGTCCCGCCCGGAACCCGAGCATGGTGAGCGGGGCGCCGCTCTCGACGGCCGGCCCGTACAACGACACCACCTCCTGGCCACCGTCCGGCACCGCCACGCCGCGGCCGGGATAGATCGTCCCGGTGAACGGCTCCCGGTACGCCTCGTCGAGGTACAGCTCCTGGAGAGCCACCTCGTGCCAGGCGATGAGGGGCACGCCCGGCGCGTCGATCGCCTGCCGCCCGCCCTCGATCCTCAGCTCGGCCGGCGCTTCCACGCCGCGGTAGTGTCCGTCCGTGTTCAGCGACACCCAGCCGAGGTCCCCTCCCACGAGCTCGATCTCGGTCGGATGGGCGTCGTCCCACACGCCCGTGATGATGATGACCATGGCCGTCATCGTGCAGATCACGATCGTGTCGATGAAGGGCTCCAGCAGCGCTACGACCCCCTCGGACACGGGCTCGTCGGTCTTGGCGGCCGCGTGGGCGATGGGCGCCGAGCCCTGGCCCGCCTCGTTGCTGAAGAGGCCTCTTCGGACCCCCCACATCATGGTGACCAGGAAGGCGCCGACGCCGACGCCCGCCACCCCCGCCGTCGGCTCGAAGGCCTCGGCGAAGACGAGGGTGATGCTCGGGATGACCTGGTCGGCGTTGACGAGGATGATGAAGCCCGCACCGAGCACGTAGATGGCCGCCATGGCCGGCGCGAGGATCGAGGTGACCCGCCCGATCCGGCTGATGCCGCCCAGGATGACCAGGGCCACCACGCTGGCGGTGACGAACCCGCTCACCCAGGCCGGAATGCCGAACTCGGTGCTCATCGTGTCGGCCACCGTGTTGGCCTGGACCGCGTTGCCGGTCATGAAGGCCGTGATGCCGAGAAGGACCGCGAAGAAGACCGCCATGGGCTTCCAGTGCGGCCCGAGCCCGCGCTCGATGTAGTACATGGGACCGCCCGACACCGTCCCCACGGCGCGCTCGCTCTCGCCGGCCTCGGCGTGCTCGACGTTCCGGTACTTCTGGGCCAGCGTCACCTCGGAGTACTTCGTAGCCATCCCCACGGCCGCCGTGACCCACATCCAGAACAGGGCCCCGGGCCCCCCCCAGTGGAGCGCGATGGCCACGCCGGCGATGTTGCCGATCCCCACCGTGGCCGACAGGGCCGTCGTGAGCGCCTGGAAGTGGGATACGTCCCCGGGCTCATCGGGGTCGTCGTACTTTCCGGTGGCAACGGCGAAGCCGTGCCCCAGGCGACGGATCTGGACGAAGCCGGTGCGGATGGTGAGGAGCACCCCGGTCCCGATGAGGAGGAGGACCATGAAGGGGATGTTCTCGTCCCCCACCGGGATTCCGATCTCGACCACCCACGTGTTGAAGAAGTCGACGACGCTCTGGAGCCAGTCCATCCTGTCTTCCTGTTGGGTGTCGAGGATCCGCGGCGGGACGGGCTATCTTCGCCCGGCCGGCCGCCGCGGGCAAGGCGGGACCTCCAGGGCACGTACGCGTCGGCACGCCGAAACGTACCGCCGGGGAGGTGGCACCGGCGCGGCCGGAGATGGGTCAAAGCGCGAGGCCCCCGGCCTGGGCCGGGGGCCTCGCGGTGACCCGCTGGTGCCGCGGCGGATCAGGCGGGAACCGGGACCTTCTGCACCGCCTCTACGATCTTCTCCTCGAGGGGCTGCTGCCCTCCGGTGTACTCGACCTTGCCGGTCCACCCGGACATGAACTCCTTCCGGAAGGGCACTTCCCGCGTCACCTCCTCGGTGATCACGTAGAGCACCTTTCCCCGGTAGTCCTTGAAGGCCACCGGCCGACCGTGGAAGAAGAGGACGTCCACACCTCCGAGGTCGACGACGTGGATTCTCTCGCCGATGGAATAGAGCCGCATGCCCCGCTCACTCCTGCTTTTCGATGATGCGTACCGCTACGCGCGCCGCCGGACGGTCCAGAGGCTGCCGTGCATAACCCGGACCCGGCGGAAGGTTGCGTGGGCTGCGACGTCGGCCTTGTACGAGGGGCCGGCATGTTGTATCGTTCAATCCGGATAGATGAATACATTGACCCCCGCGGTCTTCGACCGCCTGACCACCCTCGGCGACGCCACGCGGAGCCGACTCCTTTCGGTGCTCGAGCTCCACGAGCTCTCGGTCACCGAGCTCTGCCAGGTCGTGCAATTGCCCCAGTCGACCGTGAGCCGTCACCTCCGGATCCTGTCGGACGACGGGTGGGTGACGTCCCGCGCCGAGGGGACGAGCCGCTACTACCGGATGGAGCCCGAGCTGGCCCAGGACGCCTCGTCCCTCTGGGACCTGGTGCGCCGCGACCTCGAAGAGGCTGCGTTCGGGGAAGGGGACCGGGAACGTCTGCGCAGCGTCCTCGAGTCGAGAAAGGAACGTTCCAGGGCCTTCTTCGAGGCGTCGGCCGAGCGATGGGACGCCCTCCGGGACGAGCTGTACGGCCCGGGAGCGGGCCGGCTCCCCCTCTTCGGGCTCCTGGAGCCGGAGTGGGTGGTGGCGGACCTGGGCGCGGGCACCGGGGCGCTGGCGCGCACCCTCGCGCCCTTCGTGACCCGCGTCGTGGCCGTCGACCGCTCCCCGGAGATGCTGCGGGCGGCACGCGAGCGCACGAGGGAGCTCGGCAGCGAGGGGCGTGTCGAGCTCCGGGAGGGCGATCTGGAGTCGCTGCCCCTCGAGGACGGCGAG
>JASFUL010000254.1:0-7789 GCA_050050315.1 Gemmatimonadota bacterium | reverse complement strand
GCGGGCGGAGGCGGACAGCCTCGCGCCGGAGCCGGACAGCCTCGGGGCCGCGGCGAGGCCAGACTCGGCCGCCGGGGCGGCCGCCGACTCCGCCGCGGGAGCGGTAGCCGACTCGATTCCGGCACGGGTGCCGGCTCCGCCCCCCCTCGAGCCCGCCCGACGGTTCCAGCAGTGCCAGCTCCCGGCCCCGGCGGCGTGGCGCGGCGTGCCCGAATACCCCGGCGTCCCGCCGAGCCTGTGGGCGGCGGGCGACTCGGTCGCCGCGGCCGACTCCACCGAGGTCGGGCACGCGACGGCCCTGGAGCGCCGCGTGCGGGAGCTCGAGGCCGAGCTGGCTCGGATCCGGAAGCTCCTCGGGGGAGGGGGTGGGGGCGGTCCCGAAGCCCGCCCATGACCGTCCGGGCACGCCTCGTCGGCACGTTCGCGGTCGTCGTCGCCCTGCTGGCCATTCCTGCGCTGTTCGCGGCGGCGCGTCTGGCGGACCTGCGGGACATCGCCGTGGAGGAGCGGGGTCGCCACGCCCGGGCCGCCCTCACCCTCGGCCGCATGGAGGCCACGGCCGCGGAGCTCGAGGACGCGAGTCGCACCTACCTGATCGAACCGAACGAGCCGCGGCGCCGTAACGTCGAGGCAGCCCTGGATCGGCTGGACATGCAGCTCGACACGCTGCGGGCGACGCGCTACGCCGAGTCGTCGAGCCTGATCCGACCGACCGTCGAGGGCCTCCGCGAAGTGAGCGTGGAGATGATCCGCCTGGCCGAGGCGGGACAGCTCGAGGCGGCGGGAGACGACGAGTTCGCCCGGATGCAGACCCTCCTCCAGGGGATGTCGGACGGCCTCACGGCCCTGGCCGACTCGGTGGACGCCATCGCACAGCGCGACTTCGATCGCGCAGAGGCGATCAGCGGATCGTCCCTCCGGGCCACCATCTTCGGGATGAGCGCGGCGGTCGTGCTGGCCGTCCTCCTCGGGGCCTGGACGACGGGGGCCCTGACGCGTCCCGTACGCCGGCTCGCCCAGGTCACGGGCCAGGTGGCCGAGGGCACGTTCGAGGCCCCCCGCGACCTGCCGTACAGTCGGGACGACGAGATCGGGATGCTGGCCCGGGCGTTCCGCATCATGACCTACCGACTCTCCGACTTCGACCGCATGAAGACCGAGTTCATCAGCGTCGCGAGCCACGAGCTGAAGAACCCCGTCCACGTCATCCGCGGGTACGCCGAGCTGCTGGAGGAGGAGATCCCCGGCGAGCTCAACCCGAAGCAGAAGGAGATGGTGGGGGCCGTGGCCGAGCAGACGCGCATCATGGCCCGGCTCCTCGGCCGCCTCATGGACATCGGTCGGCTCGAGAGCGGAACGTACGAGCTCCGGATCTCCACCGTCCGGGTCGACGAGCTCGTCGACGCCCTCGTCCGGAGCTTCGGGATGCTGGCGGAGAAGAAGGGGGTCGAGCTGGTCCACGAGGTGAAGGCGTCGGCCCCGGAGTCCTTCGACGCCGACGTGGACCTGCTGCGCGAGGAGGTCCTGGGCAACCTGGTCTCCAATGCCGTCAAGCACACGCCCGAGGGGGGGCGGATCACGCTGACGGTGCGGGGCCGGCAGTCCGAGGTGGTGTTCGAGGTGTCGGACACGGGCCCCGGGATTCCCGAGTCCGAGCGGCCGCGCATCTTCCGCAAGTACTACCGGGTCGAGAAGACGGGGAAGGAGGGGGCCGGCCTGGGGCTCGCCGTCGCGAGGGAGATGGTGGAGGCGCACGGCGGACGGATCGAGCTCGATCAGGACGCCGCGCCGGGGGCGACCTTCCGGGTCGTTCTCCCCGTAGGCGGGGGCGAGGTGCGGGAGCCGGCCATCCAGAGCCGGCGCGGGCGGTAGCCACGGACCCCGGCCCGGCGCCGTCCCGTTGCCCGGTTCCTCCGGGACGTCCACATTCAGGGTTTTCGTGACCGGCGCCGCCGCGGAGGGGTCGTCACACGCGAACGGAACGCACGGGGAGCAGGAGAGGTCATGGCCCAGAAGACGATGACGAAGACGGACGGGTTCCTCCAGGAAGCCGAGCGGTACAGCGCCCACAACTACAAACCCCTCCCCGTGGTCATCGAGCGGGGTGAAGGGGTGTGGATGTGGGACGTCGACGGGAGGAAGTACCTCGACATGCTGGCCGCCTACTCCGCCCTCAACCAGGGACACCGGCACCCGGAGATCCTCCGGGCCGCCCGGGAGCAGATGGAAAAGCTCACGCTGACGTCGCGGGCCTTCCACAACGACCAGATGGGCCCCTTCCTGCGGGAGCTGTGCGAGGCCACGGGGTACGAGATGGCGTTGCCCATGAACACCGGGGCCGAGGCGGTGGAGACGGCCCTGAAGATGGTCCGCAAGTGGGGCTACCTGAAGAAGGGCGTGAGCCCCGATGCCGCCGAGATCATCGTCTGTGAGGGCAATTTCCACGGACGGACGACGACCATCGTCGGCTTCAGCTCGGAGGACCAGTACAAGAAGGGCTTCGGGCCCTTCACGCCGGGCTTCCGGATGATCCCCTATGGAGACGCCGACGCCCTCGAAGCGGCCGTCGGCGAGAACACGGTGGCCTTCCTCGTGGAGCCCATCCAGGGCGAGGGCGGCGTCGTCGTCCCGCCCGACGGGTACCTGGCCCGCGCCGCGGAGATCTGCCGCGCCAACCAGGTGGCCCTGGTGGCCGACGAGATCCAGACCGGTCTGGGGCGGACCGGCAAGCTGTTCTGCGCCGACTGGGACGACGTGCGGCCGGACGTCCTGGTGGTGGGGAAGGCGCTCGGCGGTGGGGTCTACCCGGTGTCGGCGGCCATCGCCGACCGGGAGTACATGGACGTCTTCACGCCCGGGGACCACGGCTCGACCTTCGGCGGCAACCCTCTCGGCGCCGCCGTCGGGCGGGCGAGCCTCAGGGTCATCCTGGAGGAGGGCCTCGTGGAGCGCTCCGCGGAGCTCGGCGCCTGGTTCATGGAGGAGCTGCGGAGCATCGCGTCACCCCACGTGAAGGAGGTGCGTGGGCGTGGTCTCATGATCGGGGTCGTGGTCCGCGACGAGAGCGGCCCCGCGCGGCCCTTCTGCGAGGAGCTCCATCGCCGTGGCATCCTGGCGAAGGAGACGCACCACCAGGTGATCCGCTTCGCGCCCCCCCTCGTCATCGAGAAGGAGACGCTCGAGGCGGCGCTGGTGGACATCCGGGAGGTGCTGCAGTAGGGAGGCGGGGCCGGGAGGGGCGGCCGGGAGGGCGTCTACGACGTCACCACTCGACCGACCCCTCCTTGCTCGTATCGACCTGCTCCGCCTCTCCGTCTCCGAGCAGCACACGCTCGACCTGCTCGTAGAGGAACTCGCGGGCCTTGGCGTCCCGCGGATCGAGCCCGTAGTGGTTGATGAGCAGAGTCTGGTGCTGGAGCCATTCCTGCCAGCAACCCTGACAGATCTCCTCCTGGATCCGCTCGCCGAGCTCGCTCCGGAAGGGAGCGCGCTCCAGCCGGGGCGCTTCCTCGCCGCACCTGCGGCACGTTATCGTCTCCACCGGTGATCCTCGGTTCTCGATTCTCGTCCTGGACTCCGACCGCGCGACCGTCCCGCGCCGGGGATCGAGAGCCGTTCGGCGGTCGTGGAAGGTACCCGACCGTCGGACGCCGGGTCCTCCGGTACGGTGGCGCCGGCGCGGACCACACCGTGGACGTTCCTCTCAGACCAGGAAGATCCGTGCCCAAGACGGCGATCGAGGGAACCGGTTTCTACGTCCCGGACCGGGTGGTGACGAACGAGGAGCTCACCCGGTGGATGGATACGTCGGACGAGTGGATCCGCGAACGCACGGGGATCGAGGAGCGGCATTGGGTGCCCGAGGGGATGACCGGCGCGGAGATGGCTCGCCGGGCCAGCCTGATGGCGCTGGAGGATGCGGCCGTGGAGCCCGCCGAGGTCGATGCGATCGTGCTGGGCACCCTGAGCCCGGATCACTTCTTTCCCGGAACGGGGGTCTTCCTGCAGCGGGATCTCGGACTCGAGGGGATTCCGGCGCTCGACGTCCGCGCCCAGTGTAGCGGGTTCGTCTACGGGCTGTCGGTCGCCGACGCCTGGATCCGTGCCGGGCAGTACCGGACGATCCTCCTGGTCGGCGTCGAGATCCAGTCCACCGGCCTGGACCGCTCCACGCGGGGACGCGACATGGCGGTCCTGTTCGGGGACGGTGCCGGGGCGGTCCTGCTCCGGGCCACCGAGGACGACGGCCGGGGCATCCTGTCCACCCACCTGCACGCGGACGGGAGTCACGCCGAGGTTCTCTGGGCCGACGCCAGCTCGAGCGCTCGCCACCCCCGCATCAGCGTCGAGGACCTCGACGCGGGTCGCCAGTACCCGACCATGCGGGGACGCGAGGTGTTCAAGCACGCCGTCTCCCGGATGCCCGAGGTGGTGATGGAGGCCCTCGAGGCGAACGGGCTGGACGCGGACGACCTCGACCTGCTGATCCCCCACCAGGCCAACCTGCGCATCAGCCAGGTGGTGCAGCGACGACTCGGCCTCCCCGACGAGAAGATCTACAACAACATCCAGCGGTACGGGAACACGACCGCCGCCACCATCCCCATCGCCATGGCGGAAGCGGTCCGGGAGGGGCGACTCGGTCGCGGCGATATCCTCGGTCTGGTGGCCTTCGGCTCGGGCTTCACGTGGGGTAGCGCCTTGATTCGCTGGTAGCCCAGGGATTCCGCTACGCCTGTCGTCTTCGACGGCCGTCCCCGTCGCACAACGATCGTGCCACGGCTGCGGCGTCGGGTGGACGAGGCCCCCGCCCCCGATTACCTTTGAACGCTGTTCTCGGCGCTCGATTCAGTTCCCGGAGGTGGCCTCATGGCCTTGAACAAGAAGCAGTTGGCCCACATCGAGAAGCGGCTGCAGGACGAGCGTGCACGCGCTCTGCGATCGCTGGGCCTCTTCGACGAAATGGCCAAGGCCGACCGTGAGTCGGCGGACTCCGATCTCTCGGTCTACACCGACCACATGGCCGATCAGGGCACCGAGGCGATGGAGCGCGAGAAGGCGGCGCTGTTCGCGACCAAGGAGGGGCGCTACCTCTACCGGATCGAGGAGGCCCTGCGCCGCCTCTACAACGACCCGGAGAGCTTCGGGAATTGCCACACGTGCGGCACCGAGGTCGGCTTCGAGCGGCTCGACGCGCTGCCCCACGCCCGGTACTGCATCGAGTGCAAGATCAAGGAGGAAGAGGCGGCCTGAGCGCCCGCCCGACGCCGAGACGAGAGGGCCCGACGGGACGATTCTCGTCGGGCCCTCTCGCATGGTGGAAGGGTCCGTCCCTGTCCGCCCGAGGCCGCCGCGTCACCGCCGTCGACGTCCGCGACCGGACTCAGGCGACCTCCTCACCCTCCTCCTCCTCTTCCTCTTCCTCGTGGAGGGGGCTCGTCTCGTGCCAGAGCTCCTCGATCTCGTTCCGGAGATCGCGGATCCTCTTCTCGAGTGGTTGGTCCTGGAGGTGGTACCGAGCCGCGCTGAGGGCCCGGTAGGCTCTCCACAGGGCGGAGGATGCCGGGGTCTGCTCGTGGCTGCGCCGCTTCTCTCCCCGGAGACGAGCCACCGTCCACTCGGTCATCTCGTCGTCGAGAAGCATGACGTCGCCCTGCGTCTTCGACTCCTTCTCGACGAACTTCTGCAGCTTCTTCTTGAAGCTCTTCGGAACTCCCGCGATGACGTAGACGGAGAGGTCGTCGCGCTGTAGCATCTCCGATGCCATTCATCCTCCTGGTGCTCAGGCCACTCTCGTAGCCTTCGATGTGCGTGATACGGCCGTGGCCCTCAGCCCTGTAGCCGGGCCAGCAGCTCATCTCCCAGTGCTTCCACCTGCCACGCCTTCATGCCGGGCACGGCCCGGAGCTCCTCGAGAGAGGAGGGGACGTGCCGGGCGATCTCCAGGAGCATGGCGTTCGACAGGAGCGTGCCCCGGTCGATGGCCAGCTCCGCCGACCTGCTGTTGCGGACGGACTTCAGCTCGTTCGCCCGATCCTCCACCTCCGGCGGCGGGCGGCCGGACCCGTTGCCCCGTGGGTCGGGGTAGGGCACGAGCTGATCCGCGGGGAGCTTCGCCACCCGGCGGAGCCGCTCCAGCAGCCCCTCACCTTCCTCCCGGGCCAGGCGGCCGTTCATCCCCTTGACCGCGCCCAGCTCCTCGACGGACTCCGGTCGCGCCCGGATGGCCTCGACGAGGGCGTGGTCGTGGACCACGCGGAACGGCGCCCGGTCCCGCTCCCGGGCGACCGCGTCACGCCAGGCGAGGGCCTCCCGCAGCGCCGTGACCTCCCGCGGAGGCATGTCCCGCGCTCTCTTGACCCGGGTCACCGGGTCCTCGTCCTCGTCCTCCTCCCAGCGAACGGCCTCGAGCTCCTCGAACTCTTCGTGGGCCCACTCGAGGCGTCCCTTCTCCCGCAGCCGGGCGCGGAGCCGGGACGCCAGCGCGTGCAGATGGCGCGTGTCGTTCGCGGCGTATTCGAGCATGTCCGCAGGCAGGGGCCGCCGGGCCCAGTCCGCCCGCTGGTACTTCTTGGAGAGTCGGACCCCGAGCTCCGACTCGAGAAGGGACTGCAGCCCCAGAGACCGCTCGCCCAGGAGCGCCGCGGCGGCCTGGGTGTCGAAGAGCCCCCGCACGTGGATGTCCAGGTCCCGGTCGAGGAGCCGGATGTCGAAGTCGGCTCCGTGCATCAGCACCTCGACGTTCGGGTCTTCGAGGAGCTCTCGCAGCACGGGTCCGACGTCGTAGGCCAGGGGATCGAGGATGTAGTCGCCCTCGGGGATGGAAAGCTGGACCAGACAGAGTCGATCGGAGTAGCGATGGAAGCCGGCGGCCTCGCAGTCCAGGGCGATGCTCTCTTCGGAGCGCAGCCGGTCCGCCAGCCGGGTCGCCCGGGACGGGTCGTCCAGGAGGGTAAAGGACATGGGGGACGCGGCTCTGCTCCCTGCTCCGGCGAAAAAAGTCACAACGGCCGCGAGCTTGTACTCTTGGGAAAGGCCCGGAGTTCCGCTTCCGTCGGGGCGAATGTCGTTGCCGCCGCGGCGGCGCCTTGCCCGGGACGGGCAGGGTCCACGAGCTTGGTGCGACCTCCACGGTCGCGCCGCCGCGACGGTGGCCTGGCGCGGCCGCCGAATCCCGGACGGACGTCGACAGCGACGGACGCCGGGGCGAGAGGACGCCACGACGCGCCCACGGGAATCGAATGCTGAGGACGAAGATGGTGTGCACCCTCGGGCCGGCCAGCGGCTCGGCCGAGGTCCTGCGGGGTCTCGTGGACGGGGGCCTCCACATGGCTCGGATCAACATGTCCCATGGGCGACCGGAGGATCACCGACGCACCATCGAGACCGTCCGGCGGGTGGCCGCCGAGGCAGGGCGGCCGGTGGCGATCCTCGTCGATCTGGCGGGACCGAAGATCCGGGTCGGGGAGCTGCGATCGCCCAAGGAGCTGAGTCGGGACGCCCGGGTCGTCATGGCTCCCGAGGGCACCGAGCAGGAAGACGAGATCCCCACGACCTACGCCCCGCTCGCGTCGGAGATCGAGCCCGGCGATCGGGTGCTCCTCGACGACGGGTTGATGGAGCTGGAATGCGTCGGCACCCGGGGTGACCGGACGTTGCTGCGCGTCGTGCGGGGCGGGATCCTCGAGAGCCGGAAGGGCATCAACCTCCCGGGGGTGCGGATCCAGGCCCCCTCGCTGACTCCGAAGGACGCGGCCGACCTGGACTTCGCCCTGGACGTCGAGGCCGA
>JASFUL010000253.1:0-7792 GCA_050050315.1 Gemmatimonadota bacterium | reverse complement strand
CTTCCCGGGGGAGGCCGCCCTGGGTCGGCAGCTCCGCATGGGGTTCAGCTCCGGCGACGTCGACTACGCGTTCCCGGTCGTGGGCGTGGTGGAGGACGTGCTCTACTCCGCCCCCGTGGACGGGATCATGCCCGAGGCGTACCTGCCCCTCGGGTTCTGGGCCCCGCCTGCCATGTCGCTCCTGGTCCGCACGGCCGGGGACCCGAGCGCCGTCGTCCCGGAGGCGCGCCGCATCCTGGCCGAGCTCGACCCTGACATCCCCTTCTGGCGCGTGACCTCGGGCCGGGAGCTGCGCGGACAGGACGTGGCCGACACGCGCATCCTGGTGGTCCTTCTGGGCGCCTTTGCCGGACTGGCGGTGCTCCTGTCCACCGCAGGCCTGTGGGCCGTGGTGGCGAGGGCCGTGGCCGAGCGCAGGCGGGAGATCGGCCTCAGGATGGCCCTCGGCGCCCGGGCCCGGGAGGTGGAGGGGCTGGTCTTCCGCCAGGGGCTCGTTCCCATCGCCGCGGGGGGGCTCGCGGGGCTCGCCCTGGCCGCCCTCCTCGCCCCACGCCTCGAGGTCGTCCTGTTCGGCGTGGGGTCCCGGAGTCCGGCCGTGTTCGTGGCGGCGGCCGCGACGCTGGTCGGGGTGGCCCTCCTGGCGACCTGGCTCCCGGCGCGGCGGGCCGCCCGGGTCGATCCGATGGAGGCGCTGGCGAGCGAGTGACGGAAGGGAGGCGCCCGGAGCGCGGGGCCCCGGCGGGCTCGTGCTACAGCGCATCGGCGTGCACGAACGCGTATTCCCTGCCCGAGGGAGCGATCCACGAGATCCGGAAGCCCGCGTCCCGCAGCCCCTCCACCGCGCGGGCGGTCCGCTCCCTCCCGACGCCGCGGAAGCGGTGGTGGAACTCGACCAGGAGCTGACCCACGGCGAGCCCCGACTCCACCAGGTCGTCGATCGCGTCGTACTCGGCCCCTTCGACGTCGAGCTTCAGCAGGGCGATGGAGGTGTGTCCGAGCTCCCGGGCGAGGGTGGGGAGCCGCTGGACCGGCGCCTCCACGGCCGACGACGGGTCCGCCGAGGTCCCGCCGAGGGTGAAGGACGGGTTCCGCTCCCCCGGACGCGCGCGGAAGCTGGCCGTCCCGTCGTGTCCGGCGACGCCCACCGGGTGGAAGCGGAGCCCGTCCGGGACGCCCCGCTCTTCGAGCCACCCGACGGCCACGGGGGTGGGGTCGAAGGCGTGCAGCTCGAGCTCGTAGCGCTCCAGGAGGTGTAGCTCGAAGTCGATGTCCTCACCCACCCCGAACGAATAGACGACGTCCCCGGCGGACAGGAGCGTGGGGCAGTAACACCATCCCCCGACGTGGCGTCGCGGGAGGCTCACCTCCGGCCAGTGCCAGAGCTCGGTGCCGACGAGCTGGCGGAGGAAGCGTTTGGTGCGCCATACGGGCGCGGACGTCATGAAGCCCCGCCACGACCGCTTCCAGACCGCGTAGGCCGGTGTCGTCTTGAGCCGCGCTACCGGGCCGCCCGCCCGGCCGGGCTCATCCACCGCCGGACGCCGATCCGCCGGAGCCGGTCTTCACCGGCCGCACGCGCCCGCGTCCGAAAAGGAGGGAGCACTCGGAGTGGGTGTGGAGGTGGACGGAGCTCACGTCGCTCTGGAGCCGGGGGATGCGGTGCGCGGCGGCCGGGAAGGCCTATCATAGACCGGCCGGCGGCTCCTGCTCAACCGACCCCGGAGGCCGTCGGCGTCGTTGCTGGACGTTCGGGCGCCGGTCCCGTGGCGGCGTTGCCGCCGACGACCACCGGCCCGGCGCCGTCGTGGGGGTCGGAGTCGGGCTGTCGCCTGCGGGAGTCCTTTGGGGCGAGACGTAGACGTCGCCCGGCTGCCCACGGATCGAAGGTCTTCCTTTCGCCTCTGCCGCTCCATGCCCGGCATTGGGCTCGCAGGAACGTGGGCGGATCGGCGAGGACTGACGGTGTCGGGAGGGGCGTCCGCAGGGTGGCACCCGAAGGCGACGGCCGCACGGCGGCACGCGGGTCCGCGGCGGGACCGCGCGTCCGCTTCGGCTGGACGTGCGTGGAGCCGATCGGCGAGCTGACCCGACAGCGGCTCGATGACCCTGAGAGAAGCGCACTGGACTCCCGTCTCCGGGGGGTACGGTTTCTGGACACGGGGGGTGTTGCCCCGGGGGTCCGAGGCGCTCCGGAGCGAGTGAGAATCGGGGTGCCTTGACGGATCTTGCACACCTCCAACACGACTCGACCACCTTCTCCGGCCTCGAGGGAGGCACCTTCAGCGGGGAAGACTCCCGCCAGGACCATCACGTTCCAGGGGGTCCGCGCGTTCATGTGGTCGAGGGTCGGCGGGGACCTCCGAACGGACGAGATCATGGCTTGTGACGGGGACGGTACGGGGACGCATGGGCCGGGGGCGCCGGGTCGCCAAGGCCCATGTCTCACGTCGGGTCGACGGCGCGAGCCATTCCAGGGGTCGGTACGTCCCATCCCCCGACCGGACCCGTGACCGAGCCCACCGACGAGAGCCTGATCCGGGCCCTCCAGCAGGGGGACACCCGCGCCGCGGGGGAGCTCTTCGACCGCTACCACGACGACCTCTTCGCCTTCGCGAGCCGCCTGCTGGGTGACCGACACGCGGCGGAGGACGCGGTCCAGGAGGCTTTCCTCCGGGTCCTCCGCTACGCGCGCTCCTTCGAGGGTAGGAGTGGTTTCCGTTCGTGGGTGCTCCGCGTGACCCGCAATGCGTGCCTGGACCTGGCGCACGCGGCCCGACGGCGCAGGGAGGGCACGGAGCGGATGCCGCCCGCCGAGCCGAATCCGCCTCCGAGGGAGCCGGACTCGCGCATCCCCCGCCTCCGGGCCGCCCTAGAACAGCTTCCCGCCAATCGTCGGCAAGTGCTGATCCTTCGCAGGTTCCACGACCTGTCGTACGCCGAAATCGCCGAGCTGTGCGGGATCTCCGAGGGCGCCGCCCGCGTGCGCGCGCACCGGGCTCTCCGACAGCTGGAGACCGCGCTCCGTCCTCCGGCCGAGGACTGCCCCATGTCCGACAGCTCCGGGGCGGCGTAGCGAGTCGACGCCCGACCGTGAGGCGGAACGTCCTTCCCGACTCGCTCGTCGGCCGAGCGGGCGTCTGGGCGTCCGATTCGCCCATGCCCCCTGGCGGCCATCACCGCGGTGGCCTCCCGGCCAGGGAACGCGGTCCGGGTGGATCCGGGGCGCCGTCATCGTCTACCGCGACCGTTGGCGTGCTTTGGTCCGACGCGAATCCGCCGTCGTTCACCCGGACCGGGGCGCCCCACGTCCGCCCGCCGTCGAACGAACGGCTCACCACGATCTGGTGCCAGCCTGCGATGACCGCGCTCCACGCGGCATAGACTGTCCCCTGCCGTGGCCCCGGACGTGGTCGATGGCGATGTTCCCGATGCCGAGTCCCGTCGCATTCTGATGCGGGCGCCCGAATGTCGGGCCGGACCATCGCCGGCCGGGGCTCGTCGCATGGGTCGATGGCCTTCCCAACAAGCGAAGTGGTCGTGGAGCCGCGGTCGAGGAGCCTTCTCGTCCCTCACTGGCCACACTCCATCCGCTGGACACGATTCACACACACTCCCTGCACCTCCTCACACTGAATATGCAATATCCTGTTTCACCTTTGCGATGGTTGCCCAGCATCCGGCCGCAGGATGGACGAATGTCATGAAGGTCACGCTCATCGCCCACAGCACGCTCCTGATCTCCCTGGACGGCAGGAATGTCCTGGTGGACCCGTTTTTCGGCCCCTCGACCAATCCTGCCTACAAGCGGACTGTCGCACCGGCCCTGGGTCCGGCGGATCTGCCGGACCTGGACCTGGTGCTGATCACCCACACACATTTCGACCACTTCGATCGGAGGTTCATTCGAGGGCTCGCCGAGGGGGTGACCGTGGTCGGTCCGGGGCGGAGCCTCGCGATGCGGCTGCGTGGGCCCAGGGCGGCCGTTCTTCTCAAACCGGGCGACGCGCTGGAGCTCGACTCCATCCGAGCTGCCGCGACTCCCGCGAGCCACTCGGCACCGGCGGTAGGTTATCTCCTGCGCGGCAGGGAAGGCTGTGTCTACCTCGCCGGTGATACGTACTACCGGGACTTCATGCTCGATCTGGGCGAGGCCGCGGCAATCGACCTCGCCGTGCTTCCAATCCTGACCTTCAGGGTGCCGGTGGTGATGGGACAGCGTGGGTTTCTGAGAGCCGTCAGGGCCCTGACGCCGAGGTTCGTGATGCCGGTTCACCGAGGGATCACGCCGCGGCTTCCCTTGTTGCGTTCCTCCCCTCGCCTCGATCAGCTGACGGCACGGGTCGCCGCCGGATCGACCGAGACCTCGATGGTGGTACTCCAGGCAGGTGAGTGCTGGAGCCTCGGGGAGGGGGTTGGCTGAAGGGACGGCCGTTTTGCCCACCACCATGCCCTCGGGGACATCGTCATTCGTCGACTGAGGGTTGAAGGGTCCGACACCAACGCTAACGAGTCACCCCTCGTCGTTCGTCCACGACCGGACGGAGCTTCGTGGGAGAAGTGTCGGGCACGCGTTCGGTGGGCCGACGTCGCCGAGACGGCGGTGACCCGCTCCGGCTCCCCCGGGGTCGAGGGGTAACGTCGAAGGGCGCGAACCAGTCTTGGTGCCAGCGTTCGTGGGGTGGCTTCACGGACGGTCCTACGGTCGGCTCGTGGCCTGCAGGGCTCCTGGCCGGCCCCCAGGGGAGGGAAGGATGAGTCGAGGGAGGCGAGGGGTGGGCCGGGGCGGGCATCCTCTTGACTGAGGCTTCCATGCCCGTCGATCATTTCCGGGGCCACTTCGAGCCGTCCGAGGTCACTGGCCACGGGACCGGAGGCATGGCCGGGCTCGGCGGAGTCGTCCTGGTGGGAGCCGCCCCGTCGACCTGGCTCTATCTCAGCCTGGTCTGGGGGGACTTCACCACCGCCATGGCCGAGCTCAGCGAACGGACGATGCGGGCCCGGGGCCAGGGCCCGCAGACCATCGCGGCGGGCGTCGATCTCGCGACGCCCTGTAACGTCACGACCCTTCGGACGGTCCTCGTCCGGAATCGCCCCCGCGACGGGCGGGGACGCCACGTATCGCCGGAGGCTGTTCATGCCCGACGTCAATCTCGCCCTTCGCACCCTCGCGCGATCCCCTTTCCTGACGGTGGTTGCCATTCTCTCGCTCGCCCTCGGCATCGGGGCCAACGCGGGCATCTTCTCGCTCTTCGACCAGATCCTCCTCCGCTCGCTTCCCGTGGAGGAGCCGGACCGTCTGGTCAATTTCAAGGCGCTGGGTCCGAATCCGGGGTCCCAGTCGTGCAACTCGGCCGGAGGATGCGACGAGATCTTCAGCTACCCCATGCTCCGGGACCTGCAGAGGGGCGAGACGGGCTTCCAGAGCATCGCGGGGCACCGGCTGATCGGCGCCAACCTCTCTCACTCGGCCCTGACCACCGACGGCTCGGCCGTGCTGGTGACGGGGAACTACTTCGAGACTCTGGGCGTCAGGCCGGCCCTGGGACGCGTCCTCTCTCCCTTCGACGACGAGGAGATCGGCGCCAGCTACGTAGCGGTGCTGTCCTGGGACTACTGGCAGACCGAACTGGGGGGCGACCCCGGAGTCCTCAACTCCACGCTGCTCGTGAACGGCAGGCCCTTCACCGTGGTGGGGGTGAGCCAGAGGGGGTTCGAGGGCACGACGCTGGGTGGCGAGCCCGACGCGTTCGTCCCCATCACGATGCTGAAGGAGGTCCTTCCCGACTGGTGGAGCTTCGAGGACCGGCGGAACTACTGGGTCTACGCCTTCGGCCGGCTGGCCCCCGGCCTCGACATGGAGCAGGCGGGCGAGCGCATCAACGGGCTCTACTCGTCGATCATCAACGAGGTGGAGGTGCCGCTTCAGGAGGGCATGACCGAGCAGACCATGGAGCGGTTCAAGGCGAAGCAGGTCGGCCTGGAGCCCGGCAACCGCGGACAGAGCAACATGCACCGCGATGCGGGAACGCCGCTCTACATGCTCCTCTCGATCACGGCCTTCGTGCTCCTCATCGCCTGCGCCAACGTGGCCAACCTCCTCCTGGCGCGGGGCGCCCAGCGCGGTCAGGAGATGGCCATCCGGAGCTCCCTCGGCGCCAGCCGGGGCCAGCTCCTCTTGCAGCTCCTCACCGAGTCCGTCCTGCTGGCGTCCCTCGGCGGCGTCGCGTCGCTGGCCGTGGCCCAGGGGACGCTACGCCTGATGGCCGCGCTCCTGCCGCCCGACGCCACGGCCATGATCACCTTCTCCCTGGACCGCACGGCCGTCCTGTTCGCGGCGGCTCTGTCCCTGGGGACGGGCTTCCTGTTCGGCTTCTATCCTGCCCTCCACAACACCCGGCTCGACCTGAACACACGCCTCAAGGCCAGCTCCGGGCAGCCCTCGGGGTCCAGGGCCGCGCAGCGCTTCCGGAACGGGTTGGTGACGGCGCAGATCGCGCTCTCGCTGGCGCTGCTGGCGGCCGCGGGCCTCTTCCTCGAGAGTCTGCGGAACGTGAGCCGGGTCGAGCTGGGCATCCGCACGGACCACATGGTCACCTTCGCCGTCTCCCCCGTGCTCAACGGCTACGAGCCGGAAGTCAGGAGCGCGCTATTCCAGGACATCGAGCGGGAGCTCGCCGCGCTGCCCGGCGTGCAGCAGGCCTCGGCGTCCATGGTTCCCGTCCTGGCGGGCAGCTCGTGGGGCACCGCCGTGTCGGTGGAGGGGTTCCAGTGGGAGCCCGGAGTCGACGCCGGCAGCCGCTACACCATGGTGGGTCCGGGCTTCTTCAGCACCATGGGCATGGCTCTGCTGGCGGGCCGGGAGTTCACCGAGAGCGACGGCGAGGGGGCGCCCGAAGTGGCCGTCGTGAACGAGGCCTTCACCCGGAAGTTCGATCTCGACGGCCGGGCGGTGGGCAAGTTCATGGCCCGCGGCGACAACGAGGACACGTTGAACGTGCAGATCGTCGGCGTGGTCCGGGACGCGGCATACAGCGACGTGAAGAACGGGGTCCAGCCGGTCCTGTACCTCCCCTACCGCCAGGATCCGGGCGTCGGCACCCTCTTCTTCTATGCCCGGACCGCCGGCGACCCCTCACCGGTCATGCGGTCCATCCCCGCGCTCGTGAAGCGGCTCGATCCGAACCTGCCCGTGGTGGACCTGAAGTCCATGGAGCAGCAGGTCCGGGAGAACGTCTTCCTGGACCGCTTCATCAGCGTCCTGTCGTCGGCCTTCGCGGTCCTGGCCACGCTCCTGGCCTGCGTGGGCCTCTACGGGGTGCTGGCGTACACCGTGGCCCGGCGCACCCGGGAGATCGGGCTGCGCATCGCGCTGGGGGCCAACGAGGCGCGTGTGCGGTCGCTCGTATTCCGCCAGATGAGCCGGATGCTCGTGATCGGCGGGATCGCGGGCCTGGGGGCGGCGTACGGCCTAGGCCGCCTGGGCCAGTCGCTCCTCTTCGGCATGGAGGGGGTGGACGCCATCGTGCTCTCGATGGTGACGGCGCTCATGGCCGCCGTGGCCCTGGGCGCCGCCTACGTACCGGCGCTGCGCGCGTCCCGCGTGGACCCCATGGAGGCGCTGCGGTACGAGTAGAGCTCAGCCCATTCAGCCACCGCCGGGCGCGGGTCCGCCGCCGCCGGTCTTCACCAGCCGCACGCGCCCGCGCCCGAAGAGCTGCCGCAGGGCGTCGATCGTCTCGCGGTCCGGGCGGACGCGGAAGGTCCGCGACCGGAAGCGGGGAGCGGGGGCGCC
>JASFUL010000252.1:0-7799 GCA_050050315.1 Gemmatimonadota bacterium | reverse complement strand
GGCCCTCGAGACGCTCGACGAAGGGAGGGTACGCTTCCCGGGACGCGACGCCGAACCGGAACGGCGCGTCGGCTCCGTGGGCCTCGTACTGGGGGGCGAGCATCCCCGCGGAGGCGCCGGTCGCCCCGACCCCCGGCTGGTCCCTCTCCAGCACCGTCACCGCCGCGCCGCGAGACGCGGCCTCGACGGCCACCGCGCATCCCGCGATTCCCCCGCCCACCACCAGCACCCGTGGCTGTTCGCTCATCGGCTCCCGCACGTGCGGGTCCACGTCCTGCGTCCGCGAAAGGTAGATGCGGGGCGGAGGGCGCGTCCACGCCGGGCCGTCCGAGCCCGGATGCCCCGGAGGGACCGCCGGGGGGTGCCCTGGCGGCCGGGTGGGGCCCCTTCCGGATCGACCCCGAGGACCGTGGGAACGGCCGTCGGTCCCATCCGGAGGTCTCCTGGAAGCCCCCCCGGCCTACGTCAGGCCGTGCGGCTCCTGGCCCCCCGGCGTCCGGCCGGCCTCATGGCCGGAGGCAAGCCCGGAGACGCCGGGCCCGGACGTACGGTCAGACCGGAGCACGCGGCCGCGAGCCGGCCCAGCTCGAACGCCACCTCCGAGGAGAGGGCCGGCTTCGTGATGAACCCGCATCCGAGCCACCGGAAGGTCTCCTCGAGGGCCGAGGAGGTGGGAGCGGTCCAGACGAGAATCGGCGCACCCGGCGCGATCTCACGCAGCTTCAGGACCGTCCCGACGGGGTCCTCGGTCGGGTCCACGATGACGGCGGTCGGCGGCAACTCGGCGCAGACGCGCTCGGACGCCGACAGCTCGCCGGCCTCGCTCACGGCGATCCCCTGGCGCGTCAGGAAGTGCACCATCCGGCATCGCATGCGAGGGTCGGGGTCCAGAAGGTGGACCATCATCGGCCCTCCTCCCGACCTTCGACGCCGGACACGGTCCCCCGCCGGGCCCGCCCCTGGAGTCCTTCCCCCGTCCCTCCGTCGGAGCGCACGGATGGGAGCTTCGTCTCGCTCCTCTCGGAGCGCCTCACGTAGCCCGGAACGTGGCCGAGGCCTGAGAGGATCCGGAGTCCGTGGGACCGGGGGTCCATCGCACCTGCTCCCGTTCGAGGGTCGCGCCGTCGACGGCCGTTCGGCGAGAGAGGGGATGCAAGGGGGGTACCCGGGCAGGCACGCAGCTTACGTGCCGGCGGAAAGGCGAGCAACGGCAAGGAGTTCCGGCGGTCCCGAGCTTCGGATTCGCAACGCCGAAGTGTTGCGCCGGCGCGACGATCCGGACGGGTCGGTCACGGTCGTGGCCCGGCCTATGCGAAACCACGCAGCCCCGCCCCGTGGGGCGGGGAGACGAGATCGTCGGTGTGTCCGGCGACCTCGCGAGCTTCAAGCTTCGATGCGGCCCCGCCCCGAGGGGCGGGGAGACCGCCAGCTCCTCGACGGTTGTGCAACTGAAGGTGGACGCTTCAATGAGGCCCCGCCCCGAGGGGCGGGGAGACGTCCGTCGACGACGTGAGCCGGGTGTAGGGGGCAATCCACCGGCATGCCTTCTATCTCCCCGAGGACCGGGACGGCGACGGGCGGATCGACCACGTGACGGTGCATGCAGACGCGGCGCTTGCGCCCGCAGATCTGACTGCGCTTGCGGCCATCGAGAGACTGTGGATCTCCGAGCAGGGCGAGTGGTCGCTGCTGTTCGAGGGTGCCGGAGTGCGGGCCGATTTCCAGGGACATCCGTACCTGCGGCCCTCACGCACGTGGACATCGGTGACACCCTACCTGCACCCCTGGTACGCCAAGGCGAGCTTCACCGTCGAGGACCAGATCCGGAAGGAGCTGGCGCTCCGGGGTCTTCCAGAGCCCGAGCTCCGGCGCCTGGGGGCCGTGCCGGTCGGTGCGCACGAGCGGCGACCCGCCCACTTCCACCGCTTCCGGCGCCGCCGCGGTCTCACCCAGCCCGACACCGCTGGCAGCTTCTGGGAACTCACATTCCCCGAGACCGTTCCCGGCCCTCTGGCGCTGGGTTTCTCCTGCCACTACGGGCTGGGGTTGTTCGCGGGAGAAGGAGGCCCCTCGAGAGACGCATAGGCCCCGAGCATGGCGCCTCATTACCCGAGTCTGCGGCCGTCTCACGTATGCCCCGACCTACCCGCCCTCGAAGTAGCGGCGGACCACGGAAGAGATGAAGGCCTCGAAGTCGGACAGGTCCTCCTCCATGATCCGGAAGACCTCTTCAGCTTCGATCTCGTCGTAGAGGTGGACTGCACGGTTCCGGAACCCGACCATGGCCCGGAACGCCTCGGCCCGCTCCTCCGGGAGAAGGCCGTCCTCCAGTAGAAGGTCGATGGCTTCCCGGTAGCTCGCGGGCGTACCCATCCCCTCGCGCGACACGATGTGGCTGGCCATGTCGAGGACAGCCTCCACCGAGGTCTGTACGTTCCGCACGGCCGCGTCCTGGACGAGCTCGTCGTCCCGGAACGCGTCCCACCCCCGCCCGGCAATGGCCCGGAGCCGCCTCATACGGTCCCGGATGTGGTGGATCTTCGGACGGAGCCGATCCGGATCAACGGGCGCCATACTCGATCCTCAGCCCTTCGTCGTAGTCCTCGAGGATCACGCGGTAGTCGATGACGAAGTCGCAGTAGCGGCGCACGACGCGCTCCCGGAAGTCGGCGAACGCCACCTCGTCCCTGACCAGGAGGGGGCGGCCCGTCCGCAGAACCTCGTGCTGGAATGGAAGCGGCGCGCGGCCGAGGAACGAGAGCGAGACGTCCTCTTCACCCAGGAGGTCCATGACCAGGTTGATCAGCCGCAGCCGGTCCGGGGCCGACGGCAGCGCGTCTCCGCGGAATACCACCGCCAGATCCACGTCGCTGAGCGTGACCTGGCGCTCCGTCCCATACGACCCGTACAGGATGAGCGCCACGAGCCCGGGCTCCCGGCCGAGGCGGTCGACGAGGGCCGGGAGCCGGTCATCCACATCGACGGGTTGCGAATCCTCGCGGAGCTTTCTCATGGGCCGTAACTCGATGGAAGTGCCGCCCGCACCGCCTCCCGGGGCGCACGGCGAAGAAGGTAGAGCGGCGGTCGCGAGGGCGACAGACCGATGCACGTTCGGTACCGGCTTCTCGAGCGGGCCCCGGAGGGGCTGCTCCTTCGGTCCCCAACCCGGTCGAACCCGACACCCTCCGCCCTACCGCTCCCCCCGCTCGGCGAGGGCGAAGGCCCGGAGGGCATCCCGCCGCTCGGCCTCTTCGTCCACCGGCCCTTCCTCGATCTCGTGGGACTGGCGGATCCACAGGCGCACGTACGCCTGCCGGGCGGCCTCCCACGCCTCCTCCCGTGCCTCCCGGATGTCGCTCGGATCCACCTGGAGGGATGCCATGCGGGAGGCCATGCCCTCGACGACCCGCTTCAGCACCGGAATCAGCTCGTTGTCGTCGATGACGAACTCTCCCTGACCGTCCACGACGGCTTCGAGGATCGTCCGGGCGGTGGCGACGGTTTCCGAAGAGTCGTTCATGGTCGATACCCGTACATGGCTGCCAGGAAGGTCCTTGCTCACATCCGCCGCGTACCCGCCGTCTCCAGGTGATCCCCGAACCACCCCACCACCAGTAGCTTCCGCCGCGGGTCCGGATGATAGTAGGCGCGGATGAGCCTGGGAGGACGTGTTCCCCACTTCACGTGCCAGAGGAGGCCCACCTCTTCTCCCTCGTACTCGATCGTCCGGAGCGAACGTAGACGGTCCGAGGCCTTCGTGGACTTCGACTCCGTGAAGGCGACGTCGAAACCGGTCCGCTCCCGGAACGCCTCCCTGATCTCGAGCGCCGATCGATCGCCGGCGTCCTCGTCGAAGTGCAGGCGGTGGAGCTCGCCGGCCATCGCCACGAGGACCCGCCAGGCCGCGCCGGGGTCGTCGCTCGAGGCGTCCGCGGCCACCTTGTGGGCCTTTTCCGTCACCCGCAGGCGGTGGGGGAAGAGGAGCGTCGCGAGCTCGAGGGCGTCGGCGGGCGTGCGGGGTAGTTCCTGCAGCACCGAGACGAGCGCCGTGACGTCCACTTCGCCGGGAGCCCCCACGGCGGGATCCTCCGCGGCACCCGGGACCGCCTCCGCCTCGTGCAGCTGCTCCGTCGCGTGGAACGCCCGGCGGGCGAGCCGCGCGTTGTCCTCCTCCAGGGCCCGCAGGCGCTCTTCCAGGCGCTCGTTGAGCCGGAAGAGCTTCCGGGCGTCCTCCGCGGACAGGCCACCACGGCTCCGTTCCCGCAGCCCGGTGGCTTCCGCACGGAGGCCGGTCAGCTCCCGACGCCGTTCCAGCGCCTCGATCTCGCCGAACGTGACCGGTTCGGTCTCCGGGTCCTCCGCCACGACGGCCTTCGCAACCTCCTCGGCGATCTCGGCCACGAGCTCCGACGGCGGCGCCGACGTCAGGCGGGAGCGGGTGATGTAGCGGTGACGCTCGGCCTCGTGGGTGCCTCGGGCCCGTGGGTTCAGGCCGGGACGGTAGATCCGCAGGGCGCCTCCGTAGCACCGGAGGTCCTTCGAGAGGAAGTGATCGAGCTCGTCGTCGAGGTCGGGCGCGGTCGCCACGTAGACGACGGCCTCGAGCGCCACCGCCCGGGCCACCTGGTCCGGATCGATGGCGGGGCGACCGGCAGATCGGGTCGCGCTGATGTACACGACCGGCGTCCGCCGGTCGGGCTCCTCCAGGACCTCGACGAGGTGCCGTCCCTCCCCCGGCTCCAGGCTCACCGGTGACAGGGGCAGCGCGTCGTGCCCGTCCGTGACGGCCCCTCCGATCGTCCGAGCGGCTTCGAGCAGGTAGCTCGGCGGCCCCGCCTGCGGTCGCGGCGGGCTCCAGCCGACCTCGCCCACCTCCAGCCAGTGGTGGACCCGGACGGAGACGCGCAGAGCTCCCCTTTCCGTGCCGACGACCGCCATCTCGTGAGCCCACTGTCGGCTCCGGACCCGTCGATCCGGCAGCCTTGCCTGGAGCGCCCAGAGGGCGGGTTCCGACGTCGGGGTGTCCCCCGTGAAGTAGGGGTCGGACGTCACGGTCCGGACCAGCCCGGACGGCTGGATCGAGATGAGCCGGGTCCCGCCCTCGTGGAAGCGCCCCTCCTCCAGCGGAGCGCCAGCATCCGGGAACCGCTGCCGGACCCACCGGAGCGCCGCCTGCCGCACCGCCCCGGCCATCGAGGAGAGGTCGTCGGACTCCGACGTGCATATGAGGCGTGTCCGGTAGTGCAGCTCCGCGTGCGGAGGGATGATCATGTGGGGCTCCCAGCTCCGCTGGCGAAGGGCGGTCGATACGGAACGTGAGCCGACGATCCCGGCGGCGGCAAGGCGATCCCGGTCCCGGCGTCACCTCATCGGCCGCCGCGAGCGCCCTTCGAGCCGCGTCACGCGTTCCTGCCCCAGGTGGGCCAGCAGGGCCGCCAACTGGGCCTCCGAAAGGCCGAAGGCGTACCGGCCGACGGCGGCCATGCGCGACACCTCCTCCGGCGTGGGCGCCTCTCCGTCCACGTCGGGCATGCGTGGCACGCCCGGGAACTCCAGGCCGGCCAGGCTGCCCCACGGAGCGAGCACGGCTTCGCGCCGACGGAGGACGAGGACCCCTTCCGGGCGGGCCACGAGGAGCTCGGCCGTGAAGGGTCGTGACTCCGGGCTGGCGGGCACGACGAGGACGACGGCGCCGAAGGGCCCCCGCGCAGGCTGCGCTCGGCTGAAGTCGCCGCCCACGTGGCACGCCGAGATCGCCAGGACCAGGGCGCCGAGCCGCAGCGCCCGGATCAGGGGGCGCTCCCCACAGCGCAGCCTCCGTCCCCGCAGAGGAGCAGGAGCACGGCCACGAACCCCGCCGTCGTCGTACCCACCGAGGCCAGGACCGTGAGCGAGGGCTCCAGCCGGGTGTCGAAGCTCTGGATGCCCATGACGCTGTCCAGGGACAGCCCGGTCACCCGCGTCGAGGAGGTCCGGGTCAGATCGGAGCGCGTGCCCGTGCCCTCGAGGCGGCCGGGAAGGAGGCGCACGCCCTCGGGGAAGACCACCACCGATCCGTCGATCATGAAGGCCCGAACCGGTGCGTCCACGACCCGGGACGGGGCCGGATTCACCTGCTGGACCGTGGGGGTCCGGACGATGACGCAGGAGCCGAGCTGGAGGACCAGCAGGAGTGGAAGCGCCGGGGACAGCCGTCTCACGGCCGGGTCACGCCCCCTACCGGAACCGCGACTGGATCTGGTCCAGGACCTCTCTCCCCGGGCACAGCCGCTCGAAGGGCTCGTTCCACAGCGGCTCGTCCACCGTCTCCAGCACGTCGTGCATCTCCTTCGAGCCGGGCTCGACGTACAGCAGGCCCGTCGGCAGCTCGCCCCGGGCGTGCTCTTCCCGGAGGAACGCGTAGACCGCGTCCCGGTCGGTGGGGTCGTACTCGGTGGGCACCTTCCGGAACCGCACGACGCTCCCGTCGTGCATGGTCACGTCCTTCACGTCGCCGCCCTCGTAGGTCGTCGTGATCTCCTCCGCCAGCGGCACGAAGTCGGCGATCACGACGGGACGGTTCGCTTCGCGGGTGTAGCGGTAGCTCTTGGTGGAGGCCTCGTGGTCGTTGAAGGTCACGCACGGCGAGACGACGTCGACGAGCGCGAAACCCCGGTGCGTGAGGGCCGCCTTCAGGATCGGCACCAGCTGCTTCTTGTCGCCGCTGAAGGAGCGGGCGACGAACGTGGCGCCGAGCGTGAGCGCCAGGAAGACCGGGTCGATGGGCCGCTGCCGGTTCGGCTCCCCCGTCTTGGACTTCGAACCGATGTCGGCGGAGGCGGAGAACTGCCCCTTCGTGAGACCGTAGACCCCGTTGTTCTCCAGCACGTACGTCATGTCGACGTTGCGCCGGATGGCGTGGCACAACTGCCCCAGCCCGATGGAGAGCGAATCTCCGTCCCCGGAGATGCCGATGCTCACGAGCTCCCGGTTGGCCGCCGCGGCCCCGGTGGCGATCGCCGGCATGCGCCCGTGGACGCCGTTGAACCCGTGGGCCTGGCCGAGGAAGTACGTCGGCGTCTTGGCCGAGCACCCGATACCGCTGACCTTGGCCACCCGGTGGGGCGGGACGTCGAGGCGGTAGAACGCCTCGATGACGGCGGCCGTGACCGAGTCGTGGCCGCAGCCGGCGCACAGCGTCGACATGGCGCCCTCGTAGTCGCGCCGGGTCATCCCGACGGCGTTCCGCTCGAGGGCGGGGTGCTGGACCTTGGGCTTCGCGATGTGGGTCATGGCGCGCTCCGGGTGGGGGCGTCGGGGGCGGCGGGGGACGCCGCGGCTCCGTCCCCGGAAGGGGAGTCGTCGGCATCGCGGGACGCCGAGGGCCGGTCGGGGGATGCGGCAGCGCGGCCCGGCGGAGGCTCCCCCAGCGCCTCGAGCACGCCCTCCACCACCTGGCCGGCGGCCAGAGGCAGCCCGCCGTAGCGTCGCACGGAGACGAGGCGCTCCCGGTCCGCCCCCGCCTCCGTCACGAGCAGCCCCAGGAGCTGGGCGTCCCGGTTCTGCTCCACCACGAAGACGCGCTCGTGCCCTTCCAGGAACGCCCGAACCTCCGGGCCGAAAGGGAACGCCCTGATCCGCATGACGTCGCAGTGGAGCCCCTGGGCGCCGAGCCGTGCCTGTGCTTCCAGGACCGCCGCCCGACATCCGCCCACCGTCACCAGCCCCATGGGCGCCATGCCCTCCGCGGCGGCCGGGGTGGCGCCGTTCCCGCCGGAGTGTGCAAGGTGCACCTCGGGCTGCGGGAGGCGCTCGGTGGA
>JASFUL010000251.1:0-7854 GCA_050050315.1 Gemmatimonadota bacterium | reverse complement strand
TCGCCGGTGCGGAGGTCGAGGCTCGCGTAGTGCGAGCCGTCGAAGCTCACGACGTGGCGACCACCGGCGCTCGGCCACGCGTAGCGCACCCGCTCGAGGACCTTCTCGCGCTCCCCGGTCCCGACGTCCACCGCCCAGACGTCGTGGTAGGGCCGGCCGAACATGGCGCCCCAGGGGTACGGCTCGTCGGTGTCCTCCAGGGCGATCTCCCAGCCCTCGAGCAGCCGCGCGTCGGCCATGAGGTCGGTCCCGAGACGGACCGCCCGGTTCTCGTCGAGGTGCCAGACGGCCAGGAGGGTGCGGCGCTCGTCGAAGGAGCGCGAGGCCTGCTGCCGCGGGAAGATGCGCACGTCGGAGCTGTGCCAGATCTGGACGTCCGGCAGCTCGGGCTCTTCCTCTCCGCCCGCATCCGCCGCATCCGGATCCGCGCCTTCCGCCCCCCCGGAAACCTCCGCCTCGGGGACCGCCCCCTCCCCCGCCGCCGCCTCGTCGTCCTCGGCGGGACGGAGCCCGAAGGAGATCATCGTGCCGTCGTCCGACCACGCCGGGCCGCCGGACGTGACGATCTCGAGGGTGTCCGCGAGGCCCGCCGCGCCGGGCTCCAGCGTGAGGGGCGGAGGGGTGGCGCCGTCCAACCCGCGCCAGGCGAGGATCTCGTGGGCCGAGCCCTCCTCGGACGCCGGCGCGACGGACCGGAGCACCGCGAGGTCCGGGGCGCCCTCCCGCCAGGCGAAGCTCGAGTACGCGTGCGGGGACGCGTCCAGCGACCGCAGGCGCCCCGTCGCCGCGTCGTACACCTGGACCCCGTTCTCGCCGTTCCCTCCCGTCACGACGGCGGTGGCCAGCAGCGACCCCGTGGTGCTCCACGCGTACTCGCCCACGTTGCCGAGGGCGAGGACCGCGCCGGTGCCCAGGTCGACCACCCGCAGGTCCGCCCCGCGACCCTCCCCTCCCTCCGGGGCGTAGCCGAACAGCGCGAGGTGGCGGCCCTCGGCGTCGAAGGCGAAGGAGCGGACCCCCTCGAACGTCCGCGGCTCCCCGCCCGCCAGGTTGAGGAGCCCGGCGTCCAGCTCCGCCGGTTCGTCCGACGCTTCGAGCCGCTCCCGCTCGTCCTTCGACGGCTCGACCGCCCACGCCAACCAGCGCCCGTCGGGGGAGAAGGTCGGGTCGTCCCCCCACGGGACGACGCGCGCCGAGTCCTCGTCCAGGAAGCGGATCCGGAGCTCGTTCTCTCCGTCGTTGCGGGAGACGGGGTAGGCGATCACGTCTCCCGACGCGGCGACCACCAGGCGGCCGGGAGTCTCCCAACGGCCGTCGTCGGACGTGTCGGCCGGGACGGTCTCCTGGGCCACGACGCTCGTGGGGAGCAGGAGGGTGAGCGGGACGCAGGGGAGGGCGCCGGCGAGCAGGGCGCAGGGCAGGAGGGCGAGGCGGTGCATGCGTGGTTCTCCGCGGAGCGCGTGGGTGCCGTCCACGGTCAGAACCCCACGAGGCGCGTGACCTTCAGGGTCAGGCCGCGCTCCCGGACGTCCCGCCACTCCTCGACTTCCGGGTCGAGGCGCTGGACCTCGTCCGTGTCGAGGAAGCTCCGCCGCTCCGTGTAGACGAGAAACACGTCCGAGAGCGGGGCGTGGATGAGGTTGAAGCGAACGTTCGTGACGAGCTCCTCGTCGGCCTGGTCGTACTGGACGAAGGCCAGGAGGAACGTGCGGGTGTCCCGGGCAAGCTGGGCCTTCAAGGAGTACAGGTCGGCCGTGAGCGCCTCGCCCCCGATGCGGAGGTCGTTGTGCTGCACGCCCGCCGTGAGGGACAGGCGGGGATCCGGGCGGTACTGGAGCTGGGCTCCCACCGACGTCCTGCGGCCGTCGAAGAAGTCGCCGTGTCGCAGCGTCACCGAGCCCGACAGGGTGCGGGCCCCGCTGGCGATGTAGCGGAGCGCCCACTCGGCGTACTCGTACGTCCCCTCGGGCACCTCTCCGCCGGCGATGCCCAGAGGTTCGAACAGCCGCTCGAAGTGGTCGATGTGCTCGAGCGTCAGGACGCTGTTGTCCAGGAAGGTGATGCCGAGCCCGGGGGTGAGCTCCCGGGTCTCCATCACGCCGTCCAGGTTCGTGAACCAGTCCACGTCGAGGTACGGGTTCACCTCCTGCACCCACGGCAGCCGGGGCTGGGGGTGGGCGCCCACCGTCGCGAAGAGGCGCCGCACGCCGTTCCGGGCGACGAAGCCGACCCCGGGCTCGAAGCCGTCGCCCGTGTGCTTGGCGAGGACCGAAGCGTCCCACAGCGGGTCCCGCCACGCGACCTGGATCATCCCGGCCTCGCGGTCTCCCCCCGCGTCGGTGTAGTCGGTCCGGGCGCCGTAGGCGGTGACGATCATCTCCGGCCGGGGACTCCAGTTCAGGTCCACGCCGTACGCGCGGTTGTAGACGTCGTCCCCACCCGTCTCCTGGCGGTTCACCACCATCCCCCCGAGGGTCAGGCTACCCACCTGTCGTCGCACCCGGGCGACGGCGAAGTTCTCCGCGGGGCCCTCCCCGCTCTCGCGGGTCTGCATCTCGAGAAACCCCAGCTCGAAGGGACCCGCTCGCCCCGTGAGGCGGGCCCCGCCCAGGATCGGAACGGGGCGCCGGGCGTCGCTCAGTCCGATACGGCGCGAGTGGAAGAGGCGGAAGTTCCGGGGGCTGCTTCCCATGCGGAAGTTCCGGACCGTCACGTCCTGGAAAGCGAACACCCCCTGGTTCTCGAGGAAGAAGTCCCGCTTCTCCGGGAAGAACAGCCCGAAGCGGGTGAGGTTGACCTGCTCCTGGTCCACCTCCACCTGGCTGAAGTCGGTGTTGACGGTCACGTCGAGGGTGAGGCGCGGCGTGACGCCCCACTTGAGGTCGGCGCCCACGTCGCCGGTGGTGGCGCCGTTCACCGCGCCTCCCGCCGTGGCGGTGCCCAGGACGTACGGCTTGACCGACAGGTTCCGGGGCGGCTGGCCCAGCCGGAGGCCCGTGAGCGTGCCGGCCAGGCTGAACTTGTAGGGCCGGAACTGGCGCGGCAGCGCCGCCCACATGGCGTCCTCGCTCCTGCGCCGCACCCTGCGGAAGAGGTTCATCCCCCAGGTCTGCGGCTCGTCCGACGCGGCGTAGCGGAGCGTCGTGAACGGGATCCGCATCTCCACCGCCCAGCCGTCGGGCCGCGTGGTCGTCCCGACCTCCACCACCCCCTCCCAGGCCCGCTCCACCTCCCGCGAATCGTTGAAGGCCTGGGCGTCGAACACGGCGCCCTCGGGGTTCACGGCCCAGACGAAGCCGTTCGACCGGTCGTGGTACGTGTCGAGGGTGATGCCGAAGAGGTCCGAGTCCTGCGTCTCGAAGTCCTGCTCCAGGCCGGCCGTCACGATGGCCTCGGGCTCCGGGTCGTACAGGACGGCTCCCACGTAGAGGGCGTCCTCGTCCTGGACCATCCGGACGGTCGTGCGGAAGTCCTGTCGGATGCCCTGGCGGGGAAGGGTCAGCCAGAAGGGACCCTCGGTGGAGTCGGCCCGGGCCCAGGCCGGCTCGTCCAGGATCCCGTCCAGACGGATCGGGCCCCGGGTCCGCCCGACGGCCAGCGTCGGACGGGGCACCGCCAGCGGGTCCACGGGCTCGGTGGACCTCTCCATCGACGCTCCCGCGGCGGGCGGAACGTCCTCCTCGGTCTGGGCGCGGACCGCCCGGGGCAGCCACAGGGGAAGCAGGGCCGCGAGGACGAGGGGGGCGGGACGACTCCGGATCATCGGGCCAATGAAGGGCCCGTGGCCGCGCGGTGCAAGCGAGGGAGGGAGTCGGAGCGATTGGCGGGCGGGCGGCGGCCCGCTATGCTCGCTCCATGTCCCACGTCCTCGAGCGTCCGCTGCGTGAGGTGGCCCGCGCCCTTCGGCGCCGTGAGGTCTCGGCCGCCGAGCTCGCGGACGAGGCGCTCCGCCGCCACGCCGAGGCCGGCGACCGCCTTCGTGCCTACAAGCACATCGACCCGGAAGGCGCGCGCGCCGCGGCCCGGCGGGCCGACGACCGGCTCGCCCGGAGCGAGGACCCGCCGCCGCTCTGCGGCATCCCGGTGTCGGTCAAGGACCTCTACGGTGTCGAGGGCATGCCCACCTTCGCGGGGACCGTCCGCGCGCTGCCGGAGCGCTGGACACGGGACGCCTGGCTCGTGGGTCGGCTCCGCTCGCAGGGGGCCGTCTTCGTCGGCAAGACGCACACGGTCGAGCTGGCCTACGGCGCCGTGGGCGTGAACCCCAACCACGAGACGCCCCGGAACCCGTGGGACGGGCGGGTGCATCGGGTTCCGGGGGGATCCTCCTCCGGGGCCGGGGTGAGCCTGTGGGAGGGATCGGCCCTCGTGGCGCTCGGCTCCGACACGGGCGGCTCGATCCGAATTCCCGCCTCCCTGACGGGCACCGTGGGCCACAAGACCACCAAGGGCCGGTGGCCCACGGACGGCGTCGTCCCTCTGAGCTGGACCCTCGACACCGTGGGGGCGCTGACCCGCACGGTGGCCGACAGCCTCTTCTTCTTCGGCGCCGTGGACCCGGCGGCGGGCGACCCGGCGGCGCTGGAAGAGGCGGTGCGGCCGCGGGGTCCCGTCCGCCTCGGCCTTCCCCGGGCCGCGCTGTGGGATGCGTGCCAGCCCGACGTGGCGGCCGTGCTCGACGACGCGCTGGTCGAGCTCGCGCGGTCCGGTTGGCACCGGGTCGAGACCGTCGGAGCTCTGCTCGACGAGGCCGGCGAGCTGTACCTGGAGGGGGGGATGGCGGGGGCCGAGTGCCAGCGGGTCCTCGAGCGGGACCTGCCGGGGAGACGGGAGCTGCTGCACCCCCTGGTCGGGAACCGGCTGGCCCGGACGCCGACGGTGGACTCCCCCGACTACGCGGCCGTGGTGCGTGAGCGGGAGCGGATGGAGCGCGGGGCCGCGTCCCTCTTCGACGGCGTGGATCTGCTGGCCCTGCCGGGCGCCCTGCTAACGCCGCCGCCGGTCCGGGACGTGGAGCGCATGGAGCGGTACGTGGAGGTGAACACGGCGCTCCTCCGTCCGACCTGCCCGATCGGAATGCTGGGGCTGTGCGCCGTCACCCTTCCCGTGGGGCTCGACGACCAGGGGATGCCGGTGGGCCTGCAGCTCGTGGGGCCCGGGGGGAGGGACCCCGAGCTCCTGGGTCTGGCGCTGGCCGCCGAGCGGACGTTGGGGACCGCGGAGGGAAGACTGGGCGAGGTTCCGCGCGGGGGGCGCCGGGATCGTCGTTGACCTGAGAGACGCCCTCTTCCTACGGTGGAGAAAGGCCGGGCTCGGCCTGTGGCCTCCCTCCCGCCCTCCAGGAATCTCCGCGTGTCCGAACGATTCTACCTCCGCTCCCTCACGATCGCGACCGTCACCTTCGCGCTCGCTCTCGCAGCGTGCGGGGATGACGGGACGAGGGTCCAGACCGTCTCGTCCGTCACGGTCTCGCCCGGCTCCACGACCCTCGTCAGCGTCGGCGCGACGGCGCAGCTCTCGGCCAACGCCAGGGACGCGGACGGCGCCACGGTGGAGGGCGCGGCGTTCACCTGGGGCTCCTCGGACGGGGACGTGGCCACCGTCGACGTCGGCGGGCTGGTGACGGCGGTCTCGGACGGGACCGCGACCATCAGCGCCACGACGGAGGGTGGGACGGGATCGGCGACGGTACGGGTCGCGCAGGAGGCCTCCAGCATCTTCCTCGAGATCGCCGCCGACACCATACCCGCGGGCGGAACCACCTCCGTGACGGCCCGGGTGGAGGACGCTGGCGGTTCGAACGTGGCCACCCCCGATCTCGCGTGGTCCTCGTCCGACGATGGCGTCGCGACCGTGGACGGCGACGGCATGGTCACGGGGATCGCCGAGGGTGAAGCGACCATCAGGGCCGCCCAGGACGGTGCCGACGCGAGCGTCGAGGTCGTGGTGATCCGCCAGGACGTGGCGATCGTGCGAGACACGACCGTGGGCGGCGTCCTCGCCGTCGGCGAGCTCAGCGTGGCCGACGACGTGGTCGTGACGCTCGCCTCAGACGTCGTGATCGACGCGACGGGCTCCGTCGACGTCGCCGGCACGGTCCAGGGTGACTGCACGGCCCTGACCCTCGAGGGTGGGGCGGACGTGACCGTCTCGGGCACCCTCCGGAACGCCTGCGTCGCCGTGCCGATGGGCGGCCCCTCGGCGCCACCGCTGCGGGTCACCGCCCCCGGCCCGATCGTTCTCGACGAGTCGCTGATCGAGAGCTCCGGGCCGATCACCGTGACGAGCACCGGCGGCGGCGCCGCCGCGGTGGCCGGTCCGCGGCGGGCCGCGTCGTCGGAGGGCGTCGTCTCGATGGTGGGCTCGACCGTCCGCGCCGATCCGGCCACGGCTCCCGATCCGCCGGACGCGGCGTCCACGTCCGACGGCGCGGACGTCCGGCTCGAGGGCGAGTCGGGGATCCGGTTGAACGGTACGACGGTCCGCGCACAGCACGGCGCCCCGGGGCTCCCCGTTTCCGAGACGTCGTCCGCGTCGCTGGAAGTCGGGGACGTGGGTGCGGGAGGCGACGGAGGGGACATCGAGCTCGTCCGGGGGGAGGAGGGCCGCCTCTACTTCTCGAACTCGCGAGGTCGGAGCGAGCTGGTCGCCGGGAACGGCGCTCCCTCGGGCCCGGTCACGGCCACCGCTACGCAGAACGACGCCCCGGAGGTGGCCCCCTCGGCGACTGCCTACGGAGAGGAGGGTGGGTACGGAGGGAGCGTCGTCTTCCTGGGCAGCGCGGTCGCCGTCTTCGAGGACGGCACGCCGGATCTCGGGGACCTCGTGGCGCAGCCCGGGCGGGGGGGGCGGGGCGCGAACGCCACCGCCGTCGCGGCCGACGGGGTGCCGGCGAACGCCACACGGTCGGCTCAGCCCGGGGGCGACGCGCGTGCGACCGCTGGTATCGGTGGCCCGGCGGGGGCGCAGGAAGGATCCCTCTTCGACACGCAGGCGCGGGGCGAGCGTCGGGCGGGCGGGGGCGGCGGCAACGCATCGGCCCAGGCGGGCCGTGGAGGCGACGGGAGCCTCGAGGGCGACCCGGACGGTGCCGACGGCGGCGACGGACGGAGCGTCGGGGGGGACGGCGGCCCGGGGTACCGGCAGCTCGGTGGGATCGGCGGCTCCGGGACCACCACGGGGGGCGACGGCGGCCACGGGGTGGGGGCGTGCCCGATGCCCGAGCAGGTCGACCTGTCGGGCGAGATCTCGGTCGCCTCGGATCCGGCCGGCAGCGACCCGTTCATCTTCGGCGCCGGGGCCGGGACCGCCCTGGAGCTCGTCGTTCGGTTCCTCGCCGAGCCGGGCGGCCCGGGTGGGAGCGGCGGTGACGGAGGCCTTCTCAGTGGCCAGCCCGGCCTCGGCGGGCGGAACAGCCTCTCGCTGGATCGGGCCGAGACGGGGAGCCTCGGCTTCGGTCCGGGAGGGAACGGCGGCGACGGGGGGGAGGGCACCCCCGGGGGACCCGGGGGCGCTCCGGGCGTCGGCGATCCCAGGCGGGTCACGCCGATCCTCGTGGACGACGTCTTCGTGCGCGGGGCGGACGGGCCGGACTGCGAGCTCCTGGCGGTCGCGGGTCGGGCCCCGCGTTCTCCGGGCGTGCGCGCCTTCGTCGTCGTCGGCGACGCGCCCTGGGTCGACGTGGACGGCACCTGGGACGACGAGACGGGGGTGGTGACCGCCACGGGTCGCGGGCCGGTCGCCGGGGTCCCCGACGTCCTCGTGGAGTTCGAGGGAACCTGGGACCCGGCGACGCGGACGCTGACGGGCACCTACACGATCGACTCCGAGAAGAAGATCGTCCCGGACCATCCC
>JASFUL010000250.1:0-7856 GCA_050050315.1 Gemmatimonadota bacterium | reverse complement strand
GCGCGCTCCCGCAGGGGCTCCGCGACGTGGCGCTCGGTCGTGAACGGGGGTACCGTGCTCTTCACGACGACGAGCTGGCCGTCACGCACGTGGGGGGCTATGGACGCGACGGCCGCCTGGATGTGGGACATGTCGGCCGTGCCGTCGTCCTTGAGGGGGGTCCCCACGGTGAGGAGCACGACGTCCGCGTCCGCCACCACGGACGGATCGGTCGTGGCGACGAGCCTGCCGGCCCGGACCGTCTCGCCGATCAGCTCCTCCAGTCCCGGCTCTCGGACGGGGCTTCTGCCGGCGTTGTAGGCCCGGACGACGTCCTCGTCGATGTCGACGGCGCGGACGGAGGCCCCGCTGTCGGCGAGGACCGCGGACAGCACCGCTCCGATGTAGCCCGCGCCCACCACGGCCACATCCGGCTTCGCAGTCTGTGGCAAGGCTCGACTCTGCTCGTTTGGGGGTGGCTTCGGGAGAAAGGGCCCGGAGATCCCGGTCCGGGCGTCGACCCGTCCTCTGGAGCGCGAGCCCTCCCGCTGGCTGCCCTCGGAGCGGAATCCCATGCTCGGGGAGTCGTCGACGGCTCGACGCATGCCGGGGCGTCCGGGGAGCCGTTCCACGATGGCGGGGGGAGCCACCGAGCGTCAAGGACGCCCGGAGCCCCGCTTGCTCGGGCCGCGAACCACCTCCTACCTTCTCTTCCCGCCGAAAGGCCCTCGGGTCCCATCCGTTCTTCCGACGGCCCTGGGGCCTACACCATTCCGGCCGGGAGGGCCGCCGCTCTCGCGGAGCTCGACCACGGCCGGGCCGCTCTTCCCGAACCACCGACCCACGTGAGCACGTCCTCGACTTCCAGGGGCCGAACGGCCGTACCCGGCGCGGTCCTCGCCGTCCCCCGGGCCGCCGTCGCAGCGCGCGATGGCTTCAGCTCCCCCATCGAGACCCGGGGCGTCCCCCCCGGGGGACGGATCCTCCACCGGCCGCGGGGCACGGTCCCGCTCCGGATCGCGACGGAGGAGAGGGGCCCACGCCGGGGAGCGGCGCCGTGACTCTGCGCGTGGAGGACTGGCGGGGGGAGGGCGACGGCCGCGAGGCCGTGCGCGCCGCGCTGCGGTCGGTGCCCTGGCTCCCGTTCAGGAGGGGCTTCGGACTCGGCGCCGAGGCCGTCGAGCGGGGGGCCATGGCGACGCTGGATGCGACCGTCGCGAAGGGGACCGGAGCCGGGCGGGTGCTCGTGGCTCTCCGGGGCGACCGGGTCACGGCCCTCATGGCCCTCGCCCGTCATCCCTTCGAGTCGGAGATGTTCGGGATCCCGATGGCTCGCTCCGGGTTCGCCCAGGTCGTCCCGACCGCGGACGACGCGGCGGACGACGCGGCGGATGCGCTCCTCGAGGCGGCCGTCTCGGCGTGCGCCGCCTGGGGGTGCCGGCACCTGTCGCTGCTGGTGCCGGGCGACGACGCGCCCCTGACGCGGGCGGCGATCCGGCGGCGGTGGCTCCTTGCCGACTCCACCCTCGACTTCACCTGGGACGTGGAGCGCGAGGCGGTCCGCTCGGGGCGGTGCACGGACGACGTCGTCGTCCGGGCAGGCGGCCCGGAGGACGCGGGGGTCCTCTCCCAGATGGCCCGGGAGACGTACACGACGTCCATCCGCACGAGGTACCTGAACGACCCGCGCCTCTCGACACGGGCCACCGGCCGCCTGTACGCCGAGTGGGCGGAGCGTGCCTGCGAGGGCTCCTTCGCCGACCGGGTGGCCGTGGCCGAGGTCGACGGTCGGATCGTCGGGTTCGACATGGTCAAGCTGGACCCGACCCTCTCCGACGCCCTGGGCGTGGGCGTGGGCCGGAAGGGGATCGCGGCGGTGGATCCGGCGGCCCGGGGCAGGGGGATCACCTCCTGCATGGAGGCCTTCCTGAACCAGTGGCAACGCGACCAGGGGGGACGCTTCAACAGCGGACGTGTGCTCTTCAACAACCTCGCCATGCAGCACGCCCTGGCGAAGGTGGGAGGGGTCGTGACGGCGGCGTACCACACCTTCCACGGGTGGCTGGGCGACCAGGGTGGGGGCGGAGAGGCATGACCATCGCGATCCAGGCGCCCCGCTCGCGGGCTGACCACACCCCCGTGCCCTGAGGGGGACCGCTCGTGGACGATTCCGGCGTCGCGTCGGGGCGCAGGCGAGAGCTCCTGGTCGTCGCGGCTCTCGTTCTCCTGGCGGCCGGCGTGCGCCTTCCGGGCCTGGGCTACGGGCTCTGGGTGGACGAGGTGGCCACCGTGCTCGGCTTCGTGCGCCTCCCTTTCGCCGAGCTCCTGACCCGCTATCCGTCGCCCAACCACCACGTGCTCAACTCCGCGCTGACCCGCGTCTCCGTTCTGGCGTTCGGCGAGACCCCGTGGGCGGTGCGGCTCCCGTCGTACCTCTTCGGCGTCGCGACGATTCCGGCTCTCTACCTGCTCGCCCGGGCCGCGCTGACGCGGGCGGAGGCCGGGGCCGCGGCGTTGGTCCTCGCCCTCTCCTACCACCACGCCTACTTCTCCCAGAACGCCCGGGGCTACACGGGCTACCTCTTCTTCACCGTCCTCGGCACGCTCTTCCTGCTGCGGGGCCTGCGGGGCGGCCGGCGGCGGGACTGGGCCGGCTTCGCGGTGGCGGGGGCAGCCAACGTCTACGTCCTGCTCAGCGGCCTCTTCGCCGTGGCCTCGCAGACGCTGGGGGCCCTCGTCCTCCACGTGCTTCCGGCCCCCGCCGAGGTCCGGGGGAAGAGGCTCGCCAGCCTCGCCCTGTGGACCGGCGCGGCGGCCGTCCTCACCCTCCTCCTGTACGCCCCGTTGCTGGGGGATCTGATCGCCTTCTACACGACGGCTGAAGGGAACCTGGGATGGAGCTGGTCGGCGGGTCTGCTCGGGGCGATCCTCGAGGCCGCGCTCCCCACCCGCAACCCGTGGCTCCTGGGGGCGGGGGCGGTCTTGGGGATTCCCGTCCTCCTGGCCGGGGGGGTCCGGGTGAGCCGGCGGCTGCCGCTCGCCTTCTTCGCGTTCCTCCTGCCCCCCCTTCTCGAGTTCGCCGTCTCGGCCCTCCTGGGGACCGGCACCTATCCGCGTCGGTTCATCCTGGTCCTGCCCCTCGCGGTGCTGGTGGGGGTGTCGGGGGTGTGGTCTCTGGCCCGGCGCGCGACCCGCCTGCGATCGAGCGACGGGCTGCGGACCGCGCTCTTCGTCTCCGGTGTCGCGGCGGGCGCGCTGGCCGTCGCGCTTCCCCTCCCGCGGCTCTGGTCCACCCCCAAGCAGGACTTCGAGGGGGCGTTCGAGTGGGTGGCCTCCCGGGAAGCCGAGGGCGACGAGGTGGTGGCCGCCTGGGTGGCGAGCGGGCCCGCCCGCTACCTCCGCCCCGACGCGCTCGTCGCGAGGACGCCGGAGGAGCTGGAGGCCGTCCTGGACGGGGGCCGTCGCGTCTGGCTGGTCACGACGTTCCAGCGCGATATGGAGCGCTTCGAGCCCGAGCTGATGGAGCTGGTGCGGAACCGCTTCGAGCTCCGGGAACGTTTCCCGGGGCTGGTGGGGGGCGGTACCGTTCTGGTGTGGGAGAGCCGGCCCGACACCGGTCGAGCCCCGATGCCGATCCGCCCGCCCTGGGAGGAGCTCCGATGAGCGACGACGCCAGCGCCCCGGCCCGCCGGGGCATCATCCTGGCCGGCGGGTCGGGAACCCGCCTGTACCCGATCACCCAGGTCGTGAGCAAGCAGCTGCTCCCGGTGTACAACAAGCCGATGGTCTACTACCCGTTGTCCACCCTCATGCTGGCGGGCATCCGGGATATTCTGGTCATCTCCACTCCGAGGGACCTCCCGCTCTTCCGGCGGCTGCTCGGCGACGGGAGCCGCCTGGGGCTGGCCCTCCGCTACGCCGAGCAGCCCCGACCCGAGGGGCTCGCCCAGGCCTTCCACATCGGGCGGGACTTCGTCGGCGACGGCCCGGTGACGCTGATCCTGGGCGACAACATCTTCTTCGGACAGGGCCTCCGTCCCGTGCTGGAGGCGACGGCCGCTCGCGGCGAGGGCGCCACGGTCTTCGGCTACAAGGTGAAGAATCCGGAGCGGTACGGAGTGGCCGAGGTCGACCGCGATCTCAACGTGCTCAGCCTCGAAGAGAAGCCCGAGCGCCCCCGCTCCCGCATCGCGGTCACGGGCCTCTACTTCTACGACAACGACGTCCTCGACATCGCCGCGGGGCTCTCGCCGTCGGCCCGGGGCGAGTACGAGATCACCGACGTCAACCTGGAGTACCTGCGGCGCGGCACCCTACGGCTCCAGCCCCTGGGACGGGGGATGGCGTGGCTGGACACGGGTACGCACGACTCCCTCCACGAGGCCGCCGAGTTCGTCGAGACGCTCGAGAAGCGGCAAGGCACCATGGTGTGCTGCCCCGAGGAGGTCGCCTGGCGGAAGGGCTTCATCGACGACGCGCATCTCGAGGCTCTGGCCGTGGGCCTCGACCACAACGCCTACGGACGCTACCTGCTGGATCTCCTGGAAGAGGAGGAGGCAGCGCCCCGGTAGTCACTGGAAGCCGCCGCGTCCTCGGTCGGGTTCGGCGGCGATCCAGTCGCCGGCCCGAGAGTCCGGGGGATCCCTGGGGCCGAGGGGGAGCGGGAGCGCTTCGTACCAGCCGTCGACCACCCGCGCCCGGAGGAAGGCACCGAGCCGTTCGCGGTGGGGACTGTCACGGCGCAACAGCCAGTGGAGGTCGTACCCGCCGGGGCTCGTCCGGTTGGTCCCGACGTACTCGTAGCCGTCCCAGCGGGGATCGTCGGCCCAGGCCGCCAGGTTTCCCGGAGGGCCGTGGCCCGCACGGCGGGCCGCGACGGGCGCGCGGTCGGACCGTGGCGGAGGACGCGCGGGGGGTGACCGGCTCACGTCGATCCTCGCCGCCGAATCCGCCACCCGGCCGCCTGGCCGGCCACCACCAACGCGGCGGCGATCGCGACCGCCGCCACCCAGGGGGCGGGCCGTCCCTCGGTGAGCTGGTACCCCAGCCCGTGGACCACCACCAGGGCGAAGAAGGCGTAGTTCCATCGCTGGATCCCCTTCCAGCGGGCGGTCCCCAGGCGGCGGAGCGAGAGGTCGTTGGAGATGGCGAGGAGGACGAGGGCGATGACCGCCGCGGCCAGGCCCATCCAGTTCACGAGCCCGAAGGCGTCGTAGCGAAGGAGGATCACCCCCTGGCCGGGCGGAAAGAGGAAGTAGCGCTCCACGGCGCCCTGCATGTGGACCTGGAGCCCCATCACCACGTGGACCGTGGCCATGAGTCCCGCCCAGATCCCGATGTCACGCCGGAGGTGCGTGCTGACGGGGTTCGGCCGGTGGCGCACGACGTTCCAGGGACCGAGGAGGAGCGTCAGGGCGAGGAGCGCCAGGCTCGCGTACGCCGACCCCATGCTCAGCAGGAAGACCGGGCGGTCCGAGTCCAGGAGGAGAGCCACGGCCGAGCCCGCCGTCACGACGAAGACGGCGAGGGCGAGGTGGTGGAGCAGGCGCCGGCGAGCGGGCCTCAGCCGCATGGGGGGTATCCGTCCTTCGGGTGGCTCGGGAGGCCGAATGCCCGGAAAAGCTGTCCGCGAGCGGGTCGTCGCGCCAGTCGACCCCCTCCGGTGCCACGCTCCGGAGAGACCGAGCGGGTCCCGCCCGGGCGTGGCGGGACCGCAACACGTGTCGTGCGGCTTACCCGGCCGCCCGCGGGGGAGGGCGCGTCGATGGCGACGGACGATTCCGCTTCCCACGGGGGAGAGGCAGCCTTTCGATGGCCGGGGCCACGGGCCAGAAGATTGAAACTTGAAGGTACGTGGCGTGCCACTCTTCGCTGGGTCGACGTCGTGGAGTTGCCGCCGGCCAGCACGAAGGGGGTCGCCCCGGGCGTGGACAATCCGGGCATCTGGATGTATCACTGCCATGTCAACCAGCACATCGTGGCCGGAGTGATGGCGAGGTTCCAGGTTCTCCCTTGACGGTCCCTGGGGCTGGCGGACGCCGGCCGCGCCGGTCGTCCGGGTGGAGCGGGGGACGGGAATCCACCCGTCCCCCGCCCTCGTCTCCGGCCCTTCGATGGGGATTACCGACCCAATCCACGCCGCGATCCAGTGAGACGCCACGATTCGGGAGTCGATCCGGCGCCGGCCGGGGGACCGGCGCGGGCCACGCGGAGCCCCGACCTCTCGGTCGTGGTCGGATCGATCGAGTCCGAGCGGAGCATCGACCGGTGCCTGTCCTCCGTCGAACGAGCCTGTCGCACCCTCGCGTCCGAGCTGATCGTGGTCGACGCCTCCCGGGACCGGACCGCCGAGCGGGCGCGAGTGCGAGACGACGTCACGGTGGTGACCCGTCCCCCGGGGACCCTAGTACCCGATCTCTGGGCCGAAGGGATCGGTCGCTCCAAGGGTCGCTGGGTGGCGTTGACCACCGGGCACTGCACCGTATCGCCGGGTTGGGCCACAGCTTTGACGGGGGCGCTCCGGGAGGGCGCGTCCGGCGCCGGCGCGGGGCTGCGGCCGAACCCCGACGTCGGCGCCACGGACCGGGCCGTCTTCCACCTCCGCTACGGGGCCTTCCTCGGCCTCACCGGGGGCGTGCGGCGGACGGTGGACGATCTGCCCGGGGACAACGCGGCGTACGTGGGCGACGAGCTCCGCGCCTTCCTGGAAGCCCGACCTGGACGGGGCTTCTGGGAGATCGAGTACCACGCGGAGGTGCGGGACCGGGGCGGGCGCCTCGTGGCCGTACCGGAGGCCACCGCGGGGTTTGGCCCGGCCTTCCCGTTCGGGACGATCCTGCACCACCGCTTCGTGCACGGCCGGCACCACGGCGGGTGGAGGGTCCGGGAGGACGGCCAGTCCCGCTGGAGGGTCCTGCTGCCGGCGCCGCTGGTCCCGTTCGTACTGCTCGGGCGGGCGGCGCGCCGGAGCCTTCGACATCCGGAGCACCGCCGTTCCCTTCTCGTCGGGGCGGCGCCCTTCCTGGCGCTCTCGGCCGCCTGGGCGGCGGGCGAGGCGGTGGGCGCCGTGGACGCGGACGCGGCGCCCCGGAACGGGGAAGCCCCATGAAGGCCGGCCGCCGCGAGGCGGGCGCTCGCCGGGGCCCGGCGGACCGGAAGGGGCCGGAGGAGGCGTCGACGGCCCCGGGCTCCTCGATGGCGGTCGTGGTGGCGTCGTTCCGGACGCTGCCGCTGCTGGAGGCGTGTCTGGACTCCCTGGAGGTCGCCCGCTCCCGGGTCGACGCTCCGGTGGTGGTCGCCCGGGCGGGAGACGGCGCCGACGCGGAGGCGGTGACCGAGGGGCGCCCGGGGGTGGCGGTCGTGGCGGCGGGACCGGACGCGGAGGTCCCTCGCCTGCGCGGTGTCGGCATCGCCGCGGCGCCGGCCGTGTCCTGGATCGCGGTGACGGAAGACCACTGTCTGGCCGACCCCGCCTGGCTGGAGCGTCTGCGGGACGCCACCGGCCCGGACGTCGACGTGGTGGGTGGGGGGATGGGCAACGCGAGGCCCGGGGCCGTGGAGTGGGCGGCCTACTTCTCGGAGTACGGCTTCTTCGCCTCCGGGAGGGCCGACGCCGGCGACCCGCCGCTGCTCACCGGGGCGAACGTCGCCTACTCGGGCCGGGTCGCGTCCGAGGTGGCCCGCCAGGCGCTGGCGGGCGACTGGGAGAACACGATCCACCGGCGACTCCACGAGGCGGGGGCGAAGCTCCGCTGGGAGCCCCGGGCCCGCGTCCTCCAGAACGGGACCTACGGCGTGGGCGGATTCTGCCGGGACCGGTTCGAGCACGGACGGGACTACGCCCGCACCCGTCTCGCGGGGGAGGCAGGGGCCCCTCG
>JASFUL010000249.1:0-7944 GCA_050050315.1 Gemmatimonadota bacterium | reverse complement strand
GCCCTGTTCACGAACGTGCCGCTGGACGGAGTGGTCGAGGCCCGGGACGTGGAGACCATCTACGAGGTCCCCCTCGAGTACCGACGCCAGAAGCTGGACGACGTCGTGCTCGACCTCCTGAGGCTCGAGGCGCCCGAGCCCGATCTCGAGCCGTGGCGGGGAATGGTCGAGAAGGTCAAGCACCCCTCGAGCGGCCAGGTCCGGATCGCGGTGGTGGGGAAGTACACCGAGCTCGTCGACTCCTACAAGTCGGTGCAGGAGGCGCTCTTCCACGGCGGCATCGCCAACGACTTCAGCGTCGAGATCGACTGGCTCAGCAGCGAGCAGTTCGAGGAGGGCGGGGGCCTGGACCGGATGGAGGGCTACGACGGGCTGCTGATCCCCGGCGGCTTCGGCCCCCGTGGGGTCGAGGGGATGCTGCTGGCCATCGAGTGGGCGCGGAACCACGACCTGCCCTTCTTCGGCATCTGCCTGGGACTCCAGTGCGCCGTCATCGAGTTCGCGCGGAACGTGTGCGGTCTCGAGGAGAGCCACTCCTACGAGTTCAGCGAGGAGTCGCCCGATCCCGTCATCTGTCTCATGGATTCCCAGCTGAACGTCACGACGAAGGGCGGGACGATGCGGCTGGGGGCCTACCCGGCGGTGCTGCGTCCGGGCTCGCGCGCCGCGGAGATCTACGGCGCCACCGAGATCAGCGAGCGGCACCGGCATCGCTTCGAGGTCAACAACCGCTACCGGGAGACCCTGGAGGAACACGGGCTCCGGGTCAGCGGGACGTCTCCCGACGACGGGCTGGTCGAGATGATCGAGCTCCCGGACCACCCCTGGTTCGTGACGTGTCAGTTCCATCCCGAGCTCAAGAGCCGCCCCATGGCACCGGCGCCCCTCTTCGCGTCCTTCATCGGGGCGGCGGGCCGGTATGCCCGCATGCGGGGCCGGGGCGGAGACGCCCGACTGGGGGACGACCGGGTGGCGGCGGACGACCTGGTCGCCGAGCCCGGAGCCGCGGACCGGGGCCCGGTGGACGCCGGCGACCCGGTCGGAGCGATGGACTGAGCCGGGGCCGGAATGTTCGAGCGCTTCACCCTCATCGCGGGGCCGTGCGTCCTGGAGGACGACGCCCTCAACCTGACCGTGGCCCGGGCCGTGGCCGAGGTGGCCGGCGCCCTGGACCTGCCCGTCGTCTTCAAGGCGTCCTTCGACAAGGCGAACCGCTCGAGGCTGAGCTCGCCTCGGGGTCCGGGTCTGGCGGCCGGCCTCGACCGGCTCAGGAGGGTTCGGGACGAGACCGGTCTCCGCCTCCTCACGGACGTCCACGAGCCGCGCCAGGCGGCGGCGGCGGCCGAGGTCGTGGACGTGCTCCAGATCCCGGCCTTCCTCTGCCGGCAGACGGACCTGGTGCTGGCCGCCGGGGCCACGGGCCGGGCGGTGAACATCAAGAAGGGGCAGTGGATGGCCCCCGAGGAGATGGCCGCGCAGGTGGAGAAGGCCCGTCGGGGAGGAGCGGCCGAGGTGACGGTCACCGAACGGGGCACCATCCACGGCTACGGCGACCTCGTGGTCGACATGCGCTCCTTCGCGCGCATCCGCGCCGCCTGCGGCGTGCCGGCGATCTTCGACGGTACCCACTCCGTCCAGCGCCCCGGCCGGGCCGACGGCTCCAGCGGGGGCGACCCCGAGCACATCCCCTCCCTGGTGCGGGCCGCGGTGGCGGCCGGCTGCGACGGTCTCTTCCTGGAGACCCACCCCCGGCCGGCGGGGGCGCCCTCGGACGGCACCAACATGCTCCCCCTGCAGCGGCTCCGTCCGCTGCTGGAGGACGTCGTGGCGCTGCGCGAGGTCACCGCCCGCGCGGCCGGCCGAGCCGCCGTTCGGTCCGGCGGCCCGGCGCCGACGGCGTGAGGCCGTGGTGAGCTCCGACGTCTTTCGTCTTGCGCCTCCGGCGCGCTCGTGGGGGACGACGGGACCGTGAGCGGCGGCGTGCCCGACGGGCGGAGCCCGGACGCCGGCGGCCCGCCGAACGGCCTCGACGCCGACCTCGCCCGGCGCGTGCGCCTCGTGATCTTCGACGTGGACGGCGTGCTCACGGACGGTGGGATCTACGTGGGGGGACTGCCCGGAGGCGAGGGCCTCGAGCTCAAGCGCTTCGACATCCAGGACGGGCTCGGTGTGAAGATGCTCATGTGGGCGGGCCTGGAGGTGGCGTTCGTCTCCGGGCGGGTCAGCGAGGCGACCGCCATCCGGGCCGCGGAGCTCGGCGTCGAGGAGTGCCACCAGGAGCCCGACGCCCGGAAGATGCCCGCCGTGGAGGATCTGCTCGAGCGCAAGGGCGTCGGGTGGGCCGAGGTGGCCATGCTGGCGGACGACCTGCCCGACCTGTCGGTCTTCCATCGCGTGGGCCTTCCGGCGGCGGTGGCCAACGCCCAGCCGGAGATCGCGGAACGGGCCGCCTGGCGCAGCAGGGCACCCGGAGGGCGTGGCGCGGTGCGGGAGTTCGCGCGGGCGTTGCTCGTCGCCCGGGGCGTGTGGGACGACGTGGTGCGCCGCTACGTGGACGAGAGGACTCCAGGGTGACGAGCGGAGAGTCCGACCGGGAGGCCATCCTCCGGGCGGCCCGGCGCGTGATCGAGCTCGAAGCCCGGTCCGTGCAGGGACTCGTCGAGCGGTTGGACGACGACTTCGCGACGGCCTGCCGTCTCGTGGCCGAGGCGTCCGGCCGGATCCTGGTCGCGGGAATCGGCAAGAGCGGCATCATCGGCCGGAAGATCGCCGCCACGCTGACCTCCACGGGCACGCCGGCGACCTTCCTGCACCCGGTGGAGAGCCTCCATGGAGACCTCGGCCTCGTCGGCCCCGACGACGTGGCGATCCTCCTCTCGAAGAGCGGCGAGACGTCCGAGCTCACGGGGCTCGTGGAGTACCTCGGGCGTGTGGGTGTGCCGATCGTCGCCATGACCGGGCGGGCGAACTCCTCCCTCGGGCGGTACGCCCGGGTCGTGCTCGACTGCTCGGTGGACGAAGAGGCCTGTCCCATGGACCTGGCCCCGACCTCGTCGACGACGGCGACGCTGGCCATGGGCGACGCCCTGGCGGTCGTCGTACTGCAGATGAAGGGCTTTCGGCCCGAGGATTTCGCCCGCATCCACCCGGGGGGCTCCCTGGGACGAAAGCTCACGTTGCGGGTAGAAGACGCGATGGTGGGGGAGGGCTATCCGTCGCTGGGGACGGACGCTCCCATGCGGGAGACGATCGTCCCCATCGCCGAGATGCGGGGCACGGTTCCCGTCGTGGACGACCAGGACCGCGTCGTGGGGGTCGTGACGGCTGGCGACCTCACCCGCCTCATGGAGAAGGATCCCGACTGGGACGAGCGGTCCGTGGGCGACGTGATGACCCGCACGCCGCGGACCGCCCGGGTCGGCGAGCTCGCGTCGGCCGTGGTCCGCATCATGGAGGAAGCCGGCATCATGGCCGTCCCCGTGGTGGACGAGGACGGGGTGCTGAGGGGCGTCGCCCACCTCCACGATCTCATGAGAGCAGGCGCCGTATAATGTTGTCGCACAACCATTTACATGCTACCCGCGAAGCGCGTTTCAGCGGGACGTGCGCCAGGCTCCGCGGCGCGTGCGCGACGGTGGCGACCGGCGCGTTCGCCCTCGGCCTCGGGGCGTGCGACGAGACCCCGAACACGCCCGTGGCGGCGGGCGCCCTCACGGAGCTCGAGGCCGACGGCATCATCTACGAGATGGACGACTACCTCGAGGCGGACGGCATCCGCAGCGGCCGCATCCTGGCGGACAGCGCCTACGTGTACAACGACTCTTCCGTCGTGCAGCTCTTCACGATGGAGATGACGCTGTACCACGAGGACGGCTCGGACCGGGCCCACGTGACGGCCCGCCGGGGCACGCTGCACGAGCGCTCGGGCGAGATGGTGGCCCGGGGCGACGTGGTGGTCGACATCGCGAACTCGCCGGAGCGGTTGGAGACCTCGGAGCTGCACTACGACCCGTCCGGGGAGCGGATCTGGAGCGACTCCACGACGACGCGCGTGCTGCCCGACGGTCGCACCACCACCGGCACCTGCTTCCGCTCGACGCTCGAGCTGGAGAACATCGAGATCTGCGACATCCGCGGGGCGGCCGACGTCAGCCAGCCCGGCAGGCAGGGAGGCGGCGGGCGGGAGAGTCCGGGTGGTGGAGGAGGCGGTCCGGGTGGGTGAGCGGCGGAGGGCCTCCCTCGGCCGCGCGCTCGCGTGCGCCCTGGGCGCCCTCGGGCTGGCGTCGTCGCTCGCGGCCGACGCCGGAGCGCAGGAACGGTGCGAGTGGCTCGCCCCCTCCGGGACCTTCCGGACCCGGTCGTTCGGGGCCACAACCCTGGTGAGCGTCATGACGCCCCACCTCCAGTGCGCCGACGGCATCCGGCTGCGGGCCGACAGCGCGCGGCACTACGAGGGGCAGAACTACTACCAGCTCTTCGGGAACGCCTACTTCGAGAGCACCGACCGCGTCGTGCAGGGTCAGCTCATCCGCTACTGGCGGAACGAGGGCCGTGTCGAGATTCGCGGCGACGGGCGGGTGGTCCGTAAGTCCGACAACTCGGTGGTCACCGGCGACGAGATCGATCTCCTGCAGGCGGGTGAGCAGAGGGAGCAGGACCGGCTGACCGTGCGAGGGGGGCGTCCCAGGGCGGTGTTCACGCCGGAGGGCGCGGCGGCGGGGGACTCGGTGGCCGGGCGCTGGGACGTGCAGGCGGACCGGCTCTTCTTCTGGGGCGAGGAGTCCCTCACGGCGTCGGGCGAGGTGGAGGTACACCGGGATTCGTTGGACGCGTACGCGAGATCGTTCGAGTTCGACCGTCTGAGTGACCGGCTCAGCCTCCGAGGGGACGCACGCATGGTCACCGGACGCTACGACCTGGAGGGCGACAGCATCACGGCCCTGGTCGTCGACGACGAGATCCGGAGCCTCACCGCCCTCGGCGACGCGTTGCTCACCGGCGAGGACCTACGGCTGGCCGCCGCCCGCATCTTCCTCGACATGCCGTCCGGAGCCGTGGAACGGCTCGTGGCCGTGCGTGACCGGACCCCGCCGTCGGCACCGCCGGGCCTGGAGCAGGACGTCACGGGGCCGGCGGCCCCCGACACGGTCTCCATCTTCGACATGGCCCACCCGCCCCGGCCGGTGGCCCACGCCGAAGGCTTCCTCATGGTGGCCGATTCCCTCGACATCCGAGCGCCCGGCGAGGTGCTCCGGCGCCTCATCGCGCTCGGGAGCGCCCGCGGCGAGTCCACGTCCCGCGATTCGCTCAACACCGAGGACACGCCGGACATCGCCCGGCGGGACTGGATCGAAGGCGACACGGTGATCGCCACGTTCGTGCCCGTGGAGGATACGGTTACGGGCGGCGCCGGGGGACCGGCGGGCCCCGCCGCTGCGTCACCGGACTCGGCCCGCGACGCCTACCGCCTCGAGGAGCTGGTGGCGCGGGTCAACGCGCGGACGCTCTACCGGATGGCCCCCGCCGACTCGACGGAGGCGCGCGATCCGGCGGGAGAACACGTGCGGCTGGCGCTGCACTACGTCACGGGCAACGAGATCACGATCACCCTCGACGAGGGCGAGGTGCGGCTCATGGAGGTGGTCGGCCTCACCGAGGGCCTGCACCTGGAGCCGGTGGGGGGGCGGCTCGTGGAGGCCGACACCGCCGTCACCGACACCGCCGCCGCCGACACCGCTGCCGCCGCGGGGACCCCGCCCGACACCGCGGGCGCGGCGGTCTCCCCGGGGCCACCCGGCCGGGGGCCCGCCGCCCCGCGTCCGGGGGGAGGGAGCCGGATCGCCGATTCCCCGGCCGCGGAAGGGCGATGGGGAGGGGGGGCGTGAAGACCCGCCAGCAGCTCCTGTCGTACATCACCGGGCTCGAAGGCCACGACCTGTCCCTGGCGCTGGCCCTCTGCGAGCTGCTCCACCGAGCCGACGCGTCGGGACGGGCGGAGCGGGGTCGGTGGATCGCCTCCGTCCGGGAGGCCCACGAGCGCCTGTCCATGGGGCGGGCGGCGCCGGCGGCGCCCCTCATGTCCACGGAAGGCGAAGCGCTCGGCCAATACCTGGAGCAGCAGGCGGTGGGGCGGCTGGAAGACGCGGGCATCGCACACCGGGAGCCCCGGGACGAGACGTGGGAGCACCTGCGGGTCGAGCCCGAGCTGTGGGAGGTGCTGGTCGGGGCCCGGGACGCCGTCCACGAGGAGCTGGGGCGGGTGGTGGCCGAACTCGCGTCACGCCGCGGCGTCTCGGCGCACGTTCCGGCGGTGGTCGCCCCGTCTTCGGGCGGTAGCCGCCTCCGGGCCGAGGGCCTGACCAAGATCTACCGGAAGCGGCGCGTCGTGAACGAGGTGGACATCGAGGTCACCCAGGGCGAGATCGTCGGGCTCCTCGGTCCCAACGGGGCGGGGAAGACCACGACGTTCTACATGGTCGTCGGGTTGATCTCCCCGAACGAGGGTCGCGTCTTCCTCGACGACCGCGAGCTCACGACGACGCCGATGTACAAGCGGGCCCGCCTGGGCATCGGCTATCTGGCCCAGGAACCGTCGATCTTCCGGAAGCTCACCGTGGAGGAGAACGTCCAGGCCATCCTCGAGACGCTCGACCTCCCTCGCAAGGAGGAGCGGGCCCGGCTCGAGGAGCTCCTCCAGGAGCTCTCCATCGGCCACCTCCGGAAGAGCAAGGCGTACAGCCTCTCCGGCGGAGAGCGCCGGCGCCTCGAGATCACCCGTGCCCTCGTCCAACGGCCGAAATTCATGCTCCTGGACGAGCCCTTCGCCGGCATCGATCCCATTGCGGTCAACGACATCCAGCAGATCGTGGCCGAGCTCAAGACGAGGGATATCGGGGTCATCATCTCGGACCACAATGTAGAACAGACTCTGGAGATCGTGGACCGCGCGTATATCATGTATGAAGGGCGGATACGCGTCTCTGGCACGGTTTCTGAGTTGGTCTGGAACGACGAGGTGGCCGAGATCTACCTCGGCCCCATTCTCACCGAGCGGATGAGGGAGCGCTTCGCCCGCCCACCCGGCCCCGTGGCCGGAGTGGGGGCCGCGTCCGTCGACGTCATAGATCCGTCCTCATGAGCCAATACACGAAGCTCTTCCAGAGCCAGCAGCTCAAGCAGGAGATGAAGATCAACCCTCGCCTGTACCAGGCGATGGAGTTGCTCTACATGCCCCTGCTGGATCTGCAGCAGCACCTCAAACAGGAGCTCGCCCAGAACCCGTTCCTGGAGATGGGGCAGGCGGACGTCGACCGGGACGTCGAGCTCAGCGAGGACGGCGACGAGTCGGCGGAAGAGGAGGAGATCGACTGGGAGGAGATCCTCCTCGACGGCTTCGACGCCGGCGGGCGGAAGGCCCAGTACGAGCACAAGGAGTACTTCCAGCCCACGCCGGTGGCTTCCCGGGACCTCCACGACCACCTCATGGATCAGCTCCGGCTCCTGGACCTGGACGACCGGGACATGACGCTGGGCGAGGAGATCATCGGCAACATCGACGAGAGCGGTGGGCTCTCCTGCAGCCTCGAGCAGGTGGTGGAGGGCGGGAACGCCTACCTGGAAGACATGCGCCAGGTGGCCGAGAAGAACGCCCGCGAGCTCGAGGACCCCGACCGGACGGAGGAGCTGGAGGAGATCGAACGGCTCTTCCGTCCCTACACGCTCGAGGAGGCCGAGGAGGTGCTGGCGCGGGTCCAGCGCTTCGACCCGCCGGGCGTCGGGGCGCGGAATCTCAAGGAGTCCATCCTGATCCAGATGGCCTTCCACGACATGGAGGGCTCGATGGCCTACCAGATCGTCGAGGAGCACTTCGACGATCTGATCAACCACCGCTGGTCCGACATCGCCAAGTCGATGGGGATCAGCACCCGGGGGGTCCAGGACGCC
>JASFUL010000248.1:0-7951 GCA_050050315.1 Gemmatimonadota bacterium | reverse complement strand
CCGGTCTTCGCCGTCATCGTCCTCGCGGTCGGCCGCGACGACGAGGTGCCAGGTCGGTGGGGCCGCGTCGGAGCGTACCTGGCGGGCGTGGTTCTGCCCGCCGTCCTCCTGCTTCCGCCGTTCCTGGCTCTGGGAGGAGACCAGCTGATGGGACCTCTGGTCAGGGTCGGGAGTCAGCTCGCGGGCTTCGTTCGCGTCGAGAGTCCCTACCCCGCCGTCGCGGGGCTGGTCTACGGCGAGGTGGCCGCCTCCACGGGCGTGTTCCTGCTCTCGGCGTGGCTCGTGGCCGGGTTGCTCATGATCCTGGGGCGACTGCCCCGGGGAGGGGCTCGGGACGTCTGGGTCGGGTCCGCCATCTGGGCCGCCGGTTGGTTCGCCGTCTCCGCCGTCCTCGACTACTTCCCCGACCGGTACGTGCTGCACGTCCTCGTGCCGGTGGCGCTCAACCTCGGCGCCGGGGTTACGATCCTGCAGCGGGCGGGCACCGCGCGGATCGACGCGGCGTTGGAGGGGCTCCGGGGCTGGAGGGGAAGGGCCGCGGTCGCGTGGTTGTGTCTGCCCCTGGCGGTCATGCTCGTGCCCACGGTGATCGCCGCGGCGGGCGTCTTCGGCGTCGAGCTCGACCGGCTGCGCCACCACCTGCTCCTGGTGGTGGTCGTCGACGTGGCGGTGACCGTCGCATGGCTCCGCTGGGGGCGGCCGGACCACGTCCTCACCCTGCTGGTCGCACTGCCGCTCACGCTGGTCGCGCTGCGCATGCTCGCGGTCGCCGCGGGTCTGCTGGGAGCGTCCTTCTGGAGCCCCATGGGGGCCCGGGATCTCGTGGCCTGGCTGGGTCTGATGGTCGCCGCCGTGGGGGGCGTCGTCCTGACGGATCGCGGGGCCTCCCGGGCGCCGAGGGTGGCGGCCGGCCTCCTCGTCCTCGTGCTGGCGGGTACCTGGCTCGTCCGGAGCGTGCCGGACCTGGTGTACCCCACCTACACGATCCGGGACGCGGGAGCCGCGGTCGAGGCCATGGCTACGGGGGACGAGCCGGTGGGGACGATCAGCGCCGCCGGCGTGATGCTCGGCACCCGGCTGCCGTACGTCGAAGACCTCAGTCGGAGGCCCCTTCCCGAGCTGCTGGTCGTAGCGCTCCGCCGCATCCACCCCGCCCTCGCGAGCCGCTATCGGCTGGAGCGCCGGATGGAGCTCGAGCTGGGAGAGGACCTCCTGGACGGAGACCGGATCGACCCCAGCGTGAAGATCTACCGCCTGGCCGACCCGTCGCCTACTCGACCAGCCGCGTCGTCGGAACCGGGAGGATGAACCTCCCCCCTCCGAGGCGGAACTCCTCCTGCTGGGCCATGATCTCCTCGGCGAAGTTCCAGGCGAGGATCACCAGGTAGTCCGGGCGGTCCTGGAGGACCCTCGACGGGGGGACGACCGGGATGTGCATGCCGGGTGAGAACAGGCCGTGCTTCAGCTCGTTGCGATCGGCGATCCAGTCCATCGTGTCGGGGCCGATGCCGTAGTAGTTCAGCAGGGTCGTGCCCTTGGCCGCGGCGCCGTAGCCGGCGATCCGGCCTCCCTCCTCCTTCAGGCCGCGGACGAGCCTGCGGAAGTCGTCCCGGTTCCTCTCCACGCGGGTCCGGAAGGCCCCGTACGTCTCCTCCTCGAAGAGACCTGCTTCGACCTCCCGCTCCAGCGCCTGGCCGACGGCGTCCGCCACCGGGCGCCCGTGCTCCCCCTTCTGGACGAAGGCCCGCATCGAACCGCCGTGGAGCGTCAACGACTCCAGGTCGAAGATCTCCATGTCGTGTCGCTCGAAGAGGGCCTTCAGCGAGTGGACGCTGAACTCCGAGAGATGCTCGTGATAGATGGTGTCGAACTCGTTGCCCTCGATCAGGTCGGCGGCCTGCGGGACCTCGACGACGAAGACGCCGTCCTCGGCCAGCATGTGGCGGACGCCCTCGACCACCGCGTCGAGGTCGTCGATGATGTTGAACGTGTTGGACATGGTGACGGCCGCCACCGGACCCCCGGCCTCGCGCACCTCTCGGGCCACGTCGACCGAGAAGTAGGCGTTCACCACCGCCAGGCCCTTCTCCCGTGCCATCCCCGCCAGGTTGGCCGCCGGCTCGATGCCCAGCGGCTCGGCGCCGCGTTTCCGACACGCCTCGAGGAGCACCCCGTCGCAGCTGCCGATGTCGACGACGCGCCGGCTCTCCTCCGTGACGAACCGCTCCACGAGCGTGTCCGCGAGAGCCCCGAAGTGCCGGACCAGCCTGTCCGAGGTGGACGACACGTAGAGGTAGTGGCTGAAGAAGCCCGGGGGCACGTTGTCCTCGATCTGGAGCAGGGCGCAGTCGAGGCAGACCCACGCGTCGAGGGGTGCGGTGGGTTCCGGGTCGACGAGCTGGTCCTCGGTCAGGAAGCGTTGTGCGGGAGGGTGCTCCCCGAGCTCGAGGACGAGCTTCATCCGGTCGCTCCGGCAGGTGCGGCACGTTTCCATGGCTGCGGCTCTTCTCGGGTTTCGGTCGGTTGGTGCGGCTCGTTCGGGGTCCTTCCCTCTCACGTCGCCGTGGGGTCCGGGTCCGGCGCCCCCATGCGGGACATCCACCAGCGGGCGGCCGCCAGGAGCTTCTCCCGGGTGTCCACCGGCGCCGTCCACCCGAGGCGACGCCGGGCGCGTCCGGGATCCGATACGATGTACTCCTGGCGCTCGTCTGGCGAGGCGGCCGCCCCGAAGTGGAGGAGCGCGGGATCGCCCGCGACTTCGGCGACGGTGAGGGCGAACCGGCGGATGGAGATCCCCCGGCCGCTCCCCACGTGGTACACGGCCCCGGTCGCCTTCTGCCCCGCCGCGAGCGCACGAACGTACGCGCCGGCCGCGTCGTCCACGTCGGTGTAGTCTCGCACCTGTCGGCCCAACGACAGCTCCACCGGTCGTCCCCGGGCGAGCCTGCGGACGAGGAGGGGGAGCAGGCGCGAGGTCGGCTCGTACCGCCCGAAGAGGTAGAACAGCCTCAGGTGGATCCACGGGACCCCCGTCACGCGGCCGAGCCGGTCCACCTCCCGCTCCTCGCGCAGCTTGTGACGCGCGTAGTCGGGGTACGACGGGTTGGGCTCGACCGGGGCGCCCTCGTCGAGTGCCCGACCCGGCCGGAGGACAGCGGCGCTGCCGGTGGCGACGATCCGCACCCCGTCCCCCCCTTCCAGCGTCCGGAAGAGGACCTCCAGCGGGTGGTCGATCCGCTCCCGGCGGGCAGCCTCGTCCATGGGGCCGTGGGCGGTGGGGTCCAGCGCCGCGTGGACGACGGCCCGGGGTCGGACCGCTTCGGCGAGCGTGCGCATCGAGCCCGGATCGATCAGGTCCGCCCGCTCCACGGCCCAGTCCCCGGACGGCCCGAGCTCGTCGAGGCGCTCCGTCGAGCCGCCCGGACGCAGCATCGCGACGACGCGCTCGATGGGCGACCCGTCGGCGAAGGTCGGCCGAGACGCGCCCGGCACCACGCCCCGCATTCCGTGGACGAGGGCCCGTACCACGGCCGACCCGACGAAGCCCCCGGCGCCCGTCACCAGCACCGTGCCGCGGTGGGATGGGCCGCGCCCCCGCCGGGGGCCCGGCGCGCCGGAAGGATCGTCGTGGCTGCGCACGTGGCGGCGTCGGTCAGCGGGGCGCGGTCGCGGCCCAGCGGAGGACGTCGAGGGTGTGCTTCGCGGTCCGGCTCCAGCGGAGCGTCTTCGACTTCTCCAGGCCCCGTCCCCGCATGTCCTGCCACAGGGTGCGATCCGTGAGGGCCTCCTTCATCCCCTCGGCCACCGTGTCGACCGTCACCTCGTCGATGAGCGTACCGCTTCCCTCGACGATGTCCGCGATGGCTTCGCACCGTCCGGCGACCACGGGCACGCCGCACGACATGGCTTCGACGACGGTGTTGGAGGCGCCCTCGAAGAGGGAGGGGAAGGTGTAGAGCTCCGCGGCGCTGAAGACCGGGACGATGTCGGCGTGTCGGGCGAACTTCGGGTTCCGGATGGACACGCTGCCGGCGACCCCCAGCTCGTCGATCAGCTCCTCCAGGGGGAGGTTCAGGTGATTGGGACCGAGGAGGAGGAGGTTGTGGGGCAGGTCGGTCTCGACCTTCAGCTTCGCGAAGGCCCGGATCAGGAGCGGGATGTTCCGCCGCTCCGAGAACTTGCCGACGAAGAGGACGTACGGCGCTTCGTCGCCCGTGTACTCGAGGCGCGTCCGGCGCAGCACGTCCTCGTCCTCGACCGGCTCGAAGGAGTCCGGCGCCCCCTCGCGTACGACCTCGATCTTCCCGGGCTGGACGTGGTAGTGCCGGACCACCCGGTCTCCCACCATGTCCGACGGCACGATGACCTTCATCGCCTTGCGGGCGCTCCAACGGTAGACGGGCGTGAACGTGTACCGATGCCACCACGGGTGCGCCCCGGGCGTGTACTCGTTGAGGCTGTGGGTGGCCACGACGCACCGTCCCCGGTAGCCCAGCGGCAGGGAGTAGCTGGGGCCGAAGAACACGTCCGTGTCCTTCTCGATGCGGGGGGCCATGGCCAGCGTCTCCCACGTGACGCCCGTCAGGCGCGGGCCGAGGACGGCCGTGTCGTACGCCTCCTCGATCCAGGCGTCCTCCGGCCGGAGAGGCGCCCGGAGGTAGAGCATCATGCTCTCGTCGGCGGCCAGGACGTCCTTCCACGTCCCCAGCAGGTACTCGAGGTACCTTCCGATCCCGAGACGCTGGCCCTCCAGCCTCCGGACGTTCACACCGAATCGCACGGTCAGGGGATCACCTCGGGCTCCGGGATGGGGATGATGAAGCGACCGCCCCGTCGGCGGTGGGCCTCCTGCTGCCCCATGATCTCGTCGGCGAAGTTCCAGGCCAGGATCAGCAGGTAGTCCGGCTTCTCTTCCTCGATCCGGTCGGGCGACACCACCGGGATGTGCATCCCGGGGGAGTACAGCCCCTGCTTGAGCGGGTTGCGGTCAGCCAGCCATGGAATGAGATCGGGCCCGATGCCGAAGTAGTTGAGCAGCGTCGTGCCCTTGGCGGGAGCGCCGTACCCGGCCAGCGTCCGGCCGTCGGCCCGAAGCCCCTCGAGCAGCTCCAGCAGCCTGTCCCGGTTCGTCCGGACGCGATCCGCCAGCGCGTCGTACGTCTCCTTCTCGAACAGGCCCCTCTCCTCCTCCCGGGCCACCCACTCGGCCACGATCGGGTCGGGCTCGCGGACTCCCCGCCTCCGCCCGTGCACCCGCATCGATCCTCCGTGGATCTCGAGCCGCTCCAGGTCGACCACGTCCATGTCGAAGAAGGCGAAGAGGTCCCCCAGCGACTTCACGCTGAATTCGGAGACGTGCTCGTGGTAGATGGTGTCGAACTCGTTCTTCTCCACCAGGTCGAGGGCCTGGGGCACCTCGATCACGAACAGGCCGTCCTCCTGCAGGAGCGTCACGACACCCTCCATGAAGGCGTGGAGGTCGCCGATGTGGTTGAAGGTGTTCGTCGTCACGATCACCTTCGCCGGTCCCCACCGCTTCCGGGCCTCCGCCGCCGTTTCGGGCCCGAAGTACTCGTTGAAAACCTCCAGGCCCTTCTCCCTGGCCATTTCGGCGATGTTCCGCGCGGGGTCGATGCCCAGCGTGCGGGCGCCCAGGTCGCGGGCCGCGGCGAGGAACAGCCCGTCGTTGCAGCCGATGTCCACGAGGAGGTCGTCGTCACCCTCCAGGGGGTCGGCCACGAGCGCCCCGGCGAGTCCCCGGAAGTGGGCGTGCATCGTGTCGGAGGCCGACGGGATGTAGACGTAGTGCCGGAAGAAGTCGGGCGGGAGGACGTCGGGCACCTGGATGAGGCCGCAGTCGAGGCAGGCGTGGGCGTTCAGCGGATAGAGGGGCTCGTCGTCGAGCCGCCCTCCCTTCAGGAAGCCGTTGGCCGCCGGATGCTCGCCCATCTCGAGGAAGAGGTGCATCCGCTCGCTCCGGCACGCGCGGCACTCGTTCATGCGGTACACGGGTCGATCTCCGTCTCGGGGTGCGCGGGGTGTCCCGATCTGTCCACGTCGCCCGGACCGGGGGAGGCGGGGCGGCCGGGAGCGCGGCGCCGCGGAGGGGCGCTCATCGGCCGTACCCGTTCGCGAACTCGCGGAACGTATCGTGGACGTGGTCCAGCTGCGGCGCGTCGAGCCCGTGATGACACGCCAGCAGGACGCCCCCCGCCATGACCCGGTCGGCGTTCGGGAAGCCCCCGGGATGCTCGTCCCGCTCGATGTCGGCGAATCCCGGCTGCCGGAGGATGTTGCCGGTGAAGACCGTGCGGGTCTGGATGTTCCGCCGCTCCATGAAGATCTGCAGCTCGCGACGGGTGAAGGGAGCGTCCTCCCGGACGATCATGGCGAAGGCCAGCCATCCGGTGCGGGCGTCGGGGCGCTGGCGAGGGAGCACGAACCACTCCTCGTAGTTGCGGAAGAAGTCTAGCTGACGGGCGAAGTTGCGCTTCCGGGCCGCCACGTTCGCCTCCAGCTTGTCGAGCTGGACCAGGCCGAAGGCGGCGCCCATCTCCGAGGGCTCCAGGTTGTAGCCGAGGTCGGCGAACACGAACTTCGCGTCGTAGGGGATGCCGTCGATCACCACGTCGAAGCGGTTCTCGATCGCCTCGGACTCGACGAACAGGGACGACGACCGGCCCCAGCTCCGGAGCAGCCGCGCCCGCTCCATCCAGTCGTCGCGGTCGACGCACAGCATCCCCCCGTTTCCGGCGGCGTTGATCACGTGGGAGCCGTAGAAGCTGGTCGTGCTCACGTGGGACCGCGTCCCCGTGCTCTCACCTCCGAGGGTGGCGCCCAGCGTGTCCGCCGAGTCCTCCACCACCAGCAGGTCGTGACGATCGGCGATCTCGCGGATCGCGTCCCAGTCGGGGAGGTTGCCGATGAGGGAAGGGATCATGAGCGCCCGCGTCTCCGGGCCCACCATCGCCTCGATCTGGCCGGCGTCCACGTTGAACGTGTCGGGCTCGACGTCCACGAACGCCGGGACGAGACCGTGCTGCACGATGGGTGAGACGGTGGTGGCGAAGGTCAGCGCGGGCGTGATCACGCGGCTCTTCGGGGGCAGATCCAGGAGCGCGATCGCCAGGAAGTTGGCCGACGAGCCCGAGTTGACCATGATCCCGTGCCGCTTGCCGAAGAGGGACGCCACCCGGCTCTCCATGGCGCGCACGCGGTCGCCCATCTGGGTGGAGGCTCGGAGGACCTCCGCGACCGCGGCGACCTCGTCGTCTCCGTGCACGCTCAAGCCGTAGGGGACGCGCGGGTAGTCGTCTCTGCTCATGCCTCTCCGCCGGTCGGGGGGACGGCCGCCCGGGTCGCCCGCTCCATGTAGTCGCCGATCTGTCGCTCCACCAGCTCCGGGGCCGCTTCGGGGTCACGGTGGTGCTCCCGGTACCACCCGGCCGTGAGCTCGACGCTCCGGTCCAGGTCCAGGAGCGGATCCCACCCCAGCCTCTCGCTGGCCTTCCGGTGGTCCAGCTTCAGGAAGCGTGCCTCGTGGGGCCCGCTCCCCTCCTCCGCCTCGACCGTCCGCACCCGGTCCCACGTGCGGGCCATCCGTTCCGCCAGCTCGCGCACCGTGACCGCGTCCTCGTCGGCGGGGCCGAAGTTCCACCCTTCCGCAGTTTCCTCCCCGGCGTCCAGGAGGCGCTCCCCCAGGATCAGATACCCCCGGAGGGGATCGAGCACGTGCTGCCAGGGCCGTACGGCCTCGGGGTTCCGGAGCAGCGCCGGCTCGCCGCGGCAGGCGGCCCGGACGAGGTCGGGGACGAGGCGGTCCTCCGCCCAGTCGCCCCCGCCGATCACGTTGCCGGCGCGCGCCGTGGCCACCGCCGCGCGACCGGTGAAGAAGGAGCGCCGCCAGGCGGCCGTCAACAGCTCCGCGCACCCCTTGCTGGAGCTGTACGGA
>JASFUL010000247.1:0-7993 GCA_050050315.1 Gemmatimonadota bacterium | reverse complement strand
TCGCCACGGCCCTCGTGGACACGGGCAGCCGCATGGACGAGGTGATCTTCGAGGAGTTCAAGGGCACGGGCAACATGGAGCTGGTCCTCGATCGTCACATCGCGGACAAGCGGATCTTCCCGGCGATCGACCTCAACCGGTCGAGCACCCGCAGGGAGGAGCTGCTCCTGAACGAGACCGAGCTCAACCGGGTCTACCTCCTCCGGAACTTCCTCTCGGACATGCCCCCGGCCGAGGCCATCGAGTTCCTGCTCGAGCGCATGAGGCGCACCGCGACCAACCAGGAGTTCCTGGACAGCATGGCCCAGGGAGGCTGACCCGGGACACCGGAAGGGGCGGGCTCCGCCGGGGGTGAACCGGACCACCGCGGGATCTCTCCGGCCCGGGGACGTGCAAGAACACGGGGGACGATCGTCACCCGGAGCGAGAGGCGGCCGGCAAGGGTGCCGGTCGCAGACCGCGCTCCCGGAGGTGGACGATGAAGACCCTCGCGCTCCCGGCCCTCGTGGCCACGCTCAGTCTCGCCCTCGGCTCTCCCCTCGCGCGCTCGACCCCCCCGTCCGAGCCCCCTCGGACGGCCCTGGGGACGGTCGAGGTCGCGGCCGCCGCGCCGCGGGAGGCCATGCAGCTGACCGGGAGGGTCGTCGACCAGGGCGGGCGGCCCGTCGAGGGTGTGCAGGTCTCCGCGCCGGCCTTCAACGTCGGGGCGCTCACCGGACGCGACGGCCGCTACCTCCTCAGGCTGCCGGACGGGCTGGCCGGGCGCGCGGTGACCGTCCGGGCCGAGCAGGTCGGCTACGCGGCAGCGGAGAAGTCCGTCACGCTGACGGCGCGGGGCAACGTGCTGGACTTCCAGCTCCGCTCCGCGCCCCTGGAGCTGGAGGAAGTGCGAGCGGCGGTGGGCCAGTCGGCCGACGCGGCCCGCCAGAGCGCTCCGGCCACCCTTCCGATGAGCGCCCAGGTCTCCGCGCGCATCCGTGTCCGGGCGGGTGACCCCGGGGGCCACCGTCCCTGGCCCGACATTCCCGGCCGCTACGATCCCGACTTCCACACCGAGGCGTACGACCGGATCGTAGACAACCCGTTCCTCGCCGTGGGCCCGAACCCCCTCTCCACCTTCTCCATCGACGTGGACCGGGCCTCGTACGCCAACGTGCGCAGGTTCCTGCGCGGCGGCACGCTCCCGCCTCCCGACGCGGTCCGGATCGAGGAGCTGGTCAACTACTTCCGCTACCGGGATCCCGCACCCGGACCGGAGGAGCCTCCCTTCCGCGTCACCACCGAGGTGGGGCCGGCCCCGTGGCAGCCCCTCCACCGGCTGGTGCGGATCGGCCTCAAGGCCCGCCAGGTGGACCTCGAGGACATCCCGCCCAGCAACCTCGTCTTCCTGATCGACGTCTCCGGGAGCATGCAGTCGCCGGACAAGCTCCCGCTGCTGAAAACGGCGCTCGGGATGCTGGTCGAGCAACTCCGCCCGGAAGACCACGTGGCGATCGTGGTCTACGCCGGCGCCGCGGGCCTCGTCCTCGAATCGACGCCGGGGTCGGAGAAGGAGACCATCGCGTCCACCCTGGAGCGCCTGGAGGCGGGGGGTAGCACCGCCGGCGGCGCGGGCATCCGCCTGGCGTACGACGTGGCGGCCCGCAACCACATCGAGGGAGGCAACAACCGCGTGATCCTCGCGACCGACGGCGACTTCAACATCGGTCCGTCCAGCGACGGCGAGATGGTCCGCCTCATCGAGCAGAAGCGGGAGCAGGGCACCTTCCTGACGGTCCTGGGCTTCGGCACGGGCAACCTGAAGGACTCGAAGATGGAGAAGCTCGCCGACCACGGAAACGGTAACTTCGCCTACATCGACAGCCCCCTCGAGGCCCGCAAGGTCCTGGTCGGCGAGATGGGCGGTACCCTCCTGACCGTGGCCAAGGACGTGAAGATCCAGGTGGAGTTCAACCCGTCGCGCGTCGCGGGCTACCGCCTGATCGGATACGAGAACCGCCTGCTCGCCGCCGAGGACTTCGACGACGACACGAAGGACGCCGGGGAGCTGGGCGCCGGCCACTCGGTCACCGCCCTCTACGAGGTCGTGCCCGTGGGCGTGGACGGGACCGTCGAGCTTCGCGATCCCGGCGAGCTCCGCTACGGCGAGCGGGCGGCGCCGGGGGATGCGGCAGGGTCCGACGAGCTGCTCTACGTGAAGCTGCGCTGGAAGGAGCCCGAGGCCGACCGGAGCCGTCGCATCGACCAGGCCGTTCTCGACCGCCCGCTGGAGCTCGGCCGGACCGGTGAGGACTTCCGCTTCGCGGCCGCCGTCGCGGGGTGGGGCATGCTGCTCCGGGGCTCGGAGCACTGCGGCGGTCTCACCTTCGACGACGTCGCCTGGCTGGCCCGGGGGGCGCTGGGTCCGGACGAGGAGGGATACCGGGCGGAGTTCCTGAGCCTCGTCCGCCAGAGCGCTCAGCTCGCCCGGGGCGTCGCGCAGGACGCCGACGGGGGTCAGAGCAGGTAGCCCTCCGCGATCCGCTCGAACGCCGCGACCTGGGCCTCCACCCAGCCCGGGTCGCGGCCGAGCTCGTCGGCCACCAGGCGGGCCACCGTGGGAGCGGCCTCGCGGGCCGCGGCGGCGTCCAGGAGCAGAGCCCGCGTCCGCCGCGCCAGGACGTCGTCCACCGTCCGGGCCATCTCCCGGCGGACCGCCCAGACCACCTCGCCCGCCCGGACGTCGAGGCGAGGGTGCACCCGCTCGTCGAACCCGCCACCGCTTCGGAGGATCTTCCGCACCTCCGGCGCGTCCGAACCGTACGCCGCGAGCTCGCCGTACTTCTCCGCGTGGGTGTGGAAGCCGTGGATGTTGAGGCGTCGGGTCTCGCACTCCCGGATCTCGAGGTCACCCAGCGTCTGAGCGAGGTCGACCACGTCCTCGGCCATCTTCCGGTACGTCGTCCACTTCCCACCGGCGATGGTGAGCAGCCCCGACTCCGACACGCGCACCGCGTGCTCGCGGCTGATCTCGGCCGTGTCGCCCTCCCCGGGCTCGGCCACCAGGGGCCGGATCCCGGCGAAGACGCTCAGGACGTCGGGGGGACCGGGGTCGCGCGTCATGTACCGGGCCGCGTGCTCGAGCAGGAACTCCACCTCCTCCTCGAAGGCCCGGGGCTCGAGCGGCACCTCGTCGACCGGGGTGTCGGTGGTACCGACCAGGACCCGGTCGTGCCAGGGGATGGCGAAGAGCACGCGTCCGTCGTCGGTCTGGGGCACCATGATGGCCGCCTCGCCCGGGAGGAACGCCCGGTCCAGGACGACGTGGACGCCCTGGCTCGGACGGATGATCGCCGGTGCGCCGGGCTCGTCCATCCGCCGGACGTCGTCCGTGAACGGGCCGGTGGCGTTGACCACGGCCTTCGCGGCCACCTCGATCTCCCGCCCGGACTCCACGTCGTGCACCGTCACGCCGTCCGTGAAGCCGGAGCCGTCGCGCACGAGCCCGGTGACCCGCGCGTAGTTGACCAGCACCGCGCCCTGCTCGACGGCGGTCATGGCGAGGTGGACGAGGAGGCGCGCGTCGTCGAACTGGCCGTCGTGGTAGACCACCCCGCCGCGGAGCCCGTCCGTCTCTATGGTGGGGATCCGCTCGACGGTCTCCTCCACCGAGAGGTTCCTCGACGAGCCGAAGCCGTACTTGCCGGCCAGGACGTCGTACACCCGCATCCCCACGCCGTAGAACGGGGCCTCCCACCACCGGTAGTTCGGCACCACGAAGGGCAGGTCCGTGACGAGGTGCGGGGCGTTCTGCCGGAGAATCCCCCGCTCCTTGAGCGCCTCCATCACGAGGGGCACGTTGCCCTGCTGGAGGTAGCGGACGCCGCCGTGCACGAGCTTCGTGGAGCGGCTGGACGTACCCTTGCCGAAGTCGCTCTGCTCCAGCAACACGACGTCGTGGCCCCGGGAGGCGGCGTCCACGGCGATCCCGACCCCCGTGGCCCCCCCTCCGATGATCACCAGGTCCCAGCGCTCTCCGCGGTCGGCGCGCTCGTGGACACGCCGGAGCATCTCGTCACGGTTCATGGACGTCGTCGGGAATCCGGGAGAATGGTCGGGACGGACACAGCGGCCCCCCGGCCCGGGAGACCGGTGCCGCGGGCCAAGGTAGGGCGCCGAGGAGCCGCGCGCAGCCGCCGGAGGCCGCGCGCCGGGAGCCCGCGACGGGCGCGAGACGACGGGTCCGGGAGCGGCGGTCGTCTACCCTCCGCGCGGGAACGCCTCTTCCAGCCTCCCCAGTCGCGTGAAGCGCTCCCGGCAGACCCGCCGGGTCTCGTCGAGGTCCACCTCGTCGTCCCGGAAACGGCGCTGGCGGCTGAAGTACTCCGACGGATCGGTCCACTCGGGGCGCACGTTGATCCGGTACTCCCGGCCGTCCCACACCTCGTACACGGGGAAGAGCCCGCTCTCGACGGCCAGCCGGACCAGCTGGATCGACTCGGACGGCTCGGACTTCCATCCCGTCGGGCACGGCGAGTGCATGAGCAGGAAGCGGAGCCCCCGGAGGTCCATCGCGGTGTTCACCTTGCGGGCGAAGTCGTCGGGGTGGGCGATGGAGAGGGAGGCGGCGTACGGCACCCGGTGGGCCGCCATGATGGCCATGATGTCCTTCTTGTCCTCCCGCTTCCCCTCCGGAGTGGTCGACGTCCGGGCTCCCGGCGGCGTGGCCGACGAGCGCTGTCCTCCGGTGTTTCCGTAGATCTCGTTGTCGTAGCAGATGCAGAGGATGTCGTCGTTCCGCTCCGCGGCGGCCGAGAGGGTGGCGAACCCGATGTCGTACGTGCCGCCGTCGCCGGCCCACGAGATCACCTGCCCGCCCTCCTCGTTCAGGTCGCGGATGGCGGCGATGCCGCTGGCGACCGCCGGAGAGGCGGCGAACGTGGTGGCGACCACCGGCGACCCGAAACTCGTGGTCGGGAAGGCACCGGCGGCGACGATCCCGCAGCACGCCGGAATGGTGAGCGTCGCCTTCTCGTTCCGCTCCACCAGGACCCGGCCGAGCATCGAGAGGCCGACGCTCATCCCACACCCTCCACAGTTCGTGTTCCCCGCCCTGAACAGGCACTCGTCCGTGGCGGGGATCCCCTCCATCGCGTCGAGGCCCGTGCGACCGGGGACGTCGGCCGGGCGTGAGTCCTCCCGGCCAGGGACCGGGACCGTCGTCGTCTCGCTCATGCGGTCGCCTCCTCCAGGGCCGCGCCCGCTTCCTCTGGATCGGAAACCTCGGCCTCCTTGGACATCTCGAGCTCCATCCACAGGGGCCGTCCCATCCGCTCGCGGCCGGCCAGGTCGTCGATCACGCGCTCGATCATGGCGGGGGTCACGTCTCCCCCGCCCACGCCGGTCAGGTAGTCCTGGAGCAGCAGGTCGTCACGACGTCCCTGGAAGGTCGCCCGCAGGTCGTGCCAGAAGACGCCGCCGACACCCGCCGCGTAGTTCCGGTCGAGCACGCCGACCTTCGAGGCGTTCCGGCACGCGCGCCGGACGGCCTCGACCGGGAAGGGGCGGAACATCTTGATCTTCAGGAGGCCGACCTTCTCCCCGGCCTCGCGCCGTCGCCGGACCACCTCCCGCGCCGTGGTGCTGATGGTCCCGGTCGTCACCAACACGAGGTCGGCGTCCTCGGTCCCGAGCGTCTGCACCGCATCTCCCGGGTCCCGCCCGAACACCTCCTGGAAGGCGGCGCGGCTCTCTTCGAACACGGCGCCGGCCCGATCCATGGCCTCGTCGATCTCCAGCCGCAGCGCCACGGTCTGCTCCGGCCACGCGAGTCCGCCCAGCGTCCGCGGGTGGTCGGTGTCCAGGCGGTGGGGGAGCTCCAGCACCGGGAGGTAGCGGTCCACGAGCGCCTGCTCGGGCAGGTCCGTCACCATCTGGGTGTGCGAGACGATGAAGGCGTCGAGGCAGACGAGCACCGGCAGCATGACCCGGGGATCCTCGCCCAGCCGGAAGGCCTGGATCACCGTGTCCGCCACCTCCTGGTTGTCCTCGCAATAGAGCTGGATCCAGGGGAAGTCCCGCAGCATGAGGGTGTCGCTCTGGTCGACCCAGATGTTCCAGGGGGGACCCAGGGTGCGGTTGACCGCGGGCATCACGATGGGCAGCCGGTAGAAGCCGGCCACCATGATGTTCTCCACCATGTACGCGAGACCGTTCGAGGAGCTGGCGGTGAAGGCCCGGGCCCCCGCGAGCGACGCTCCCATGCTGACCGCCATGGCGCTGTGCTCGCTCTCGACCGCCACCACCCTTCCCTTCGTGAAGGGAAAGCCCGCCACGAACTCGACGATCTCGGTCTGCGGGGTGATGGGGTAGATGCCGCACGCGGCGCCGCGACCCTCCCGGTTGGCCTCCCCCGAGACGGCGAGGGCGTAGCCGGCGGCGTGGTTGCCTGTGACGAGCTCACGGGGCATCGGATCCTCCTGGACGCCGTGGACGGGGCCTCTACAGCTGGCTCATGTAGATCACGTTGCGCGGGCACTCGGTCACGCAGATCCCGCAGCCCTTGCAGTACGCGTAGTCGAAGACGAGGTCCGGACCGACGCGCTTGAGCACGCCCTCCGGACAGAAGGTCAGGCACAGGTCGCAGTCGTTGCAGACCCCGCACGACAGGCAGCGCTTCGCCTCCGAGGGGTCGGTGAGACCCCCGTGCACCTCGTCGAAGGTGTGGGTGCGGCGCTCCATCGTGACCGTCGGACCCTCGTGCGGGCCCTCACGCTCGAACAGGTGGAACCGGAGCGACTCGGGGCGCACCACCTCGTCACTCCACACCTCGACGTCCGTCCGGCGGGCGGGGTGGGCCGGCTCGGCCTCGAGGCCCGTGTCGTTGAAGGTGTTGTGGACGTGGAAGGCGGCCCGTCGCCCGCTCCCGATGGCGCCGGCCACCGTACCGTGGTTCGTGGCTAGGTCGCCCAGGGCGTAGACGGGCTTCTCGATCACGCCGAGGAGCGCGTCCCCCTCCCGGACCTCGGTGCCCTCGGGGAAGACGCTGAGGTCCGGCGACTGGCCCAGGGCCAGGAGGAGGCGGTCGCAGCGCACCTCGAAGTCCGAATCGGGCACCTCCACCGGGCGCCGCCGTCCGGACTCGTCGGGCTCGCCCAGCTCCATGCGGCGACAGGTCACGGTGAAGGCGGGCCCCGCCCCGTTCCCGGCCGTCTCCGATCGGGCGCCCACCGGCTGCGTGAGGAAGTCGATGGCGACGCCCTCCTCCAGGGCTTCGTCGACCTCCTCCCGGATGGCCGGCATCTCGTCGCGGGACCGCCGGTACACGACCCGGACGCTCTCCGCCCCCAGCCGGAGCGCGGTGCGGGCCGCGTCCATGGCGGTGTTTCCACCACCTACGACGACGACGTCCTCGCCGTCCAGCCGCTCGTCGCTCCCCCGCACCCGATCGAGGAAGACGATTCCCTGCTCCACCCCGTCGGTCTCACCGATCCCGAGCCGGAGCGCGCGCAGCTCCTGCAGCCCCGTGGCCACCAGGACGGCGTCGAAGTCCTGCGCGAGCCGGACCAGCCCCATGCGGTCCACGGGGTAGCCGGTCACGAACGCGACGCCCAGCGACTCGATGCGCCCGATCTCCCGGTCCAGCACCTCCCTCGGGAGACGGAAGGCCGGGATGCCCGTGCGCAGGAGCCCACCCAGCTCGGGCGCGGCATCGAAGACGGTCACGGCGTACCCGAAGCGGGCGAGGTGGTACGCCGCCGTGAGCCCACCGGGGCCCGATCCGACCACCGCGACCTGCTCGGGACGACGGCCCAGGCGGTCCACGACCGCGGACCCGCGGTCCCCGACGAAACGCTCGAGCTGCCGGACGTTCACCGCCCCGTCGAGATGGATCCGGTTGCACGAGTCCATGCACGGGGCGGGACACACACGGCCGCACACGGAAGGAAACGGGCTCGTCCGGAGCAGGATGCCCAGGGCCTCGTCGGTGCGGTCCTCGGCCAGCGCGTGCAGG
>JASFUL010000246.1:0-8028 GCA_050050315.1 Gemmatimonadota bacterium | reverse complement strand
GGGCGGGTGGAGTGGAACAAGTTCCTGGTCGTGATCACGCTCGAGACCGTGGACGATCCTTCCGCCGACGCGTGGTCGGGGCCCATCGCGCTCCGGGGCATGTCACGGAGCGGGAAGATGCACACCATGGCCGGTCACGGTCCGTTCCAGCAGGAGAACTGCGCGGCCTTCGGCTACGGAAACTGAGGGCGTGAGGCTCCTCACCCGCCCGCACCTCCTCGCCGCGGCCCTTGCGGTCTCGGCGACGACGCTGCGTCCCCTCGCCCCCGGGAGCACCACGCCCGTCGTGGCGCAGGAACCCGACATGCACGCCGGCCACGGGATGACGATGGAGGGCGGCTGGCGCATGCCCCCGATGGACTCCACGATGCCGATGCTCCCCGGCCTCGAGAACGCGGTGCCCGTCGTCGGTCCGTTCCTCCCCGGGTCCGGCGTCGACCTCTCGTCCCTGCCCGAGGCGAGACCGTCGGAGGTCGTGGCCATGGACGACGGCGACACGCTGGACGTCGCGGTCTCGCTGGTGCGGCGCAGCATCGCCGGCCACGAGATGGTCATGTACGGCTACGACGGGCAGTACCCGGGACCGCTCATCCGGGCGCCCAGGGACGCCACGGTGATCGTGCGGGTGACCAACGAGATCCGCATGCCCACGACCGTCCACTGGCACGGCGTCCGCATCGACAATCGCTTCGACGGCGTGCCCGGAATCACCCAGGACCCCATCGAGCCGGGTGAGAGCTTCACGTACGAGGTGCACGTCCCCGACGCGGGCATGTTCTGGTACCACCCCCACGTGCGCGAGGACGTGCAGCAGGATCTGGGCCTCTTCGGCAACCTGCTGGTCGTCCCGCCCGACCCGACGTACTACGGGCCCGCCAATCGGGAGGAGGTGCTCGTCCTGGACGACATGCTGTTCGACCAGGAGGGTCCGATCCCCTGGGGGGACCGGGCTCCGACCCACGCCCTCATGGGCCGCTTCGGGAACGTCATGCTCGTCAACGGCGAGACCGACTGGCGGATGGCCGCGTCCCGGGGGGAGGTCGTGCGCTTCTACCTCACCAACGTCGCCAATACGCGCACCTTCAACGTCCGTTTCGGCAACGCGCGGGTGAAGGTCGTGGCGTCCGACGTCGGCCGCTACGAGCACGAGCAGTGGATCGAGAGCGTGGTGATCGCGCCGGCGGAGCGCTACGTGGTGGACGTCCGCTTCCCCGAGACGGGGGCCGTGGCCATCACCAACTCGATCCAGGCCGTGAACCACTTCCGCGGCGACTTCTACCCGCACGTCGACACCCTGGGGATGGTGGACGTGGCCACCGAGCCGGTGGACGAGGACCTCTCCGAGCCCTTCGCCCACCTGCGGGAGCATGCCGCCGTCCAGGAGGAGATCGACGGCTTCCGCCGATACTTCGACCGCCCGCCCGACCACGAGCTCGTGACCACCGTGCGCGTGCGGGACCTCCCTCTGCCGATCATGCAGGCCATGGAGATGGACACGCTCTACGTGCCCCCCATGGAGTGGAACGACGCCATGCCGATGATGAACTGGCTGTCGTCGGCCGAGCAGGTGACGTGGATCCTACGGGACGCGGACACCGGGGCGGAGAACGGCGACATCGACTGGTCCTTCCAGGTGGGCGACGTGATCAAGCTCCGGGTGTTCAACTCGCCCGACTCGTTCCACCCCATGAACCACCCGATCCACATCCATGGCCAGCGCTTTCTCGTGCTCTCCCGGGACGGCGTGGAGAACCCCAACCTGGTGTGGAAGGACACGGCCATCGTGCCCGTGGGATCCACGATGGACCTGCTGGTGGAGATGTCGAACCCCGGCGAGTGGATGCTCCACTGTCACATCGCCGAGCACCTGCACTCGGGGATGATGTTCAGCTTCACGGTGGAGGAGCCGGGGGGCTGAGGGGGGGCGCTATCGCCGCGAGATCGTCACGATGATCGAGTCCGTCGCCGTGTTGCCGTCGGAGTCCGCCACGGTCGCGGTGATGGTGTGTGTCCCCGAAGAGAGCGTCGACTGGACGCTGCTCCCGGTTCCCAGCTGACCGGACAGGTCCGAGCTCCAGACGATCGAAGCCGAAAGATCCCCGTCCTCGGGATCGCTCGCGGTCCCCGTGAACGTGACGGTCGTCCCGGATGTGAAGGACGAGTTCGTCGCGGGCGAGGTCACGGACACCGCCAGCCCGTCGGTGACCTCGAACGTGAAGGGGAGCGAGATCCAGACCGGGACGACGTCGTCCCCGTTGCGAGCCGGGGTGAAGCGCGCGGCATCCGCCACCGCGAGCGCCGCGAAGTCGACGCGTGGCCAACCCGACGACTCGTTCACGAGGGTGTTCACGACGGTCCCTTCGGCATCGACGTGGAGCCAGACCTGGGCCGTGAAGGAGCCAGCCACCGGGATCCGGGCCGAGTAGAGGCCCATGAGCTCCTGAAGCTCCGAGCCGTTGGCCAGGTCCGGAGCGACCGTGAACGGCGTGAAGGTCGGGGTCTCCGCCGCCGCGGCCTCGAACGATCCCTCGAGCGTGATCGGCGATTGACCGGACCCCGTCTCGGCCTGGAGCACGAGTGTCCCCTCCGCCTCGTCGGGGGAAACGGACGTGAGCTCGACGGAACCCCCCGAGACGAGCCGGTTCTCGTCTCCGGCCACGGTGCCCCAGAAGCTGTCCGGACCCGCCTCACCGCTCAAGACGTCGAGCACGTGCCGGACGGGGTAGGTGCCCGGACCCTCCGGAATCTCACGCCTGTGGAGACGAATCGTGCCGAGGGGAGCGTCCGCGAGAAGGGCGATCCCCGACCTCGCGTGGACCGCAGGTCCCTCGAACGTGCCGCTGACCGCGCCGCTCGCCGTGACCTCGAACCGGCCGGCGGGGGGTTCCCCGGTCGGTTCCACCGTCACGGTGATCTCGTCCTCCCCAGTCTGGCCGAATGAGTCCGTCACGACGGCGGACACGGTGTGGGTCCCCACCGAGAGCGTCGCCTCGACGCCCGGGCCGCTTCCCAGCGACCCGTCCCGGTCCGACGTCCACTGGATCGACTCCGAGAGATCCCCGTCCTCCGCGTCGCTCGCCGAACCGGAGAACTCCAGCGAACCCCCTTCGGTCACCGTCGTCCCGCTCTCGGGCTCGACGATCTGGACCTGGGGCGGCGCGTCCGGCTCCACCGTCACACGGACCGCGTCCTCCGCGGACTGGCCCTGGGAGTCCGTCACCCTCGCCGTGACGGTGTGGCTGCCCGCCGAGAGCGTCGCCGCCACGCTTCCTCCCGTCCCCAGCGCCCCGTCCCGATCCGACGTCCACGCGATCGAGCCCGTGACGTTGCCGTCCTCCCCGTCCGACGCGGCCGCGGTAAAGGTGATCGACGTGCCCTCGGCCACCGTGGTTCCGTCCTCGGGGGCGGTGACCTCCACTTCCGGCGGTTCGTCCTCGAGGACCTGGACGGTGACCGACGACGACGCCGACGCGCCTTCGGCGTCGGTCACCGAAGCGGTAACGGTGTGGGTGCCGACGGACAGGGTTGCCGTCACGCTCGCGCCCGTCCCGAGAGACCCGTCCCTCGAAGACCTCCACTCGATGGACGAGGACAGGCTCCCGTCCTCGGCGTCGCTCGCCGTCCCCGCGAAGCCGATCGGCGTCCCCTCCGTCACGGTCCGGCCGTCCTCAGGCATGACGATGGAGAGGGACGGCGCCGTGTTTTGCGGGTCAGAGGGACTGGAGCCGGACTGGCATGCAAGCAGCCCGATCAGGGACAGCGTGACGAACAGGCGCAGCGGTGGCCAGGGGGGGGAGGTGCGCTTCATGTCATCGGGGGAGTGCGAGGAGGGAGGAGCGAGACGGCGAAGAGCGAGGTTGCGAGGAACGAGCGGCGCGGTGGGAGAGAAGAGGTCGTGCCCGGCCGGCGGGGGCCCCGGCCTCGACGCCGGGGCCCCCTGGCCTACGTCACTGCCTGTTCACGAGCACCTTCCGGATCCACCCGGGTCCGTCGGAGCTCTGTACCTGGAGGTACCCGTTCTCCTCGGCTCCCAGGTAGACGAGCGCGTCGGAGCGCATCACGCGGGTGACGACGTTCGCGCCGTCGCTCGGGGCATCGTACACCTCCACGTTGTCGATCTTGGGCGAGACGATGTCGCCCTCCGCGAACCCGGTGCCGGCCTGGGCCTCGCCCGTCACGCGGGCGCGGATCTCCTCCGGCGAGAGCGGAGGCAGGTTCGGGTTCTCGCGCACCGACGTGACGATGTTGTTGTAGTTCTCGAGGAAGCTGGCCATGATGACCTTTCCTTCGTCGTTCGACGTGTAGCCGCCGAGGCCGCCGGCGACGCCGCCGATGAAGGTCAGGGCCCCCAGGGCGAAGTCGGTTTGTTTCGCCTCGCCCTCGGCCGACGCCACCTGAACGCCTGAGCGGGTCGCGGCGACGAGCATGCTCGTGTGGGCCTCCTTGAACTTCAGGCCTCCACCGACGACGCCGACGGCGCGACCGAGCCGGCTTCCGATCGCACCACCCACGCCGCCCGCGTCGTCGTCCGAGAAGACGATGTCCGGCGTCAGGTAGAAGTCGGCGGCCTGCATCTGCCCGCCGCCGACGTTGGCGTCCCCGGTGAGCTCGCCCGACTGGGCCAGCTCCCGCTCCTGCTGGAGACGGTTCAGGGCCACACCCCGCTCCACGACGATGAAGCAGTTGGACTCCTGGACCATCCTGCGGATGACCCCCGAGGGGGACTCGAGCTCGTAGCGGCTCAGCCGCGAGAGCACCTCCCGCTGGGGTTCGACCACGGCCAACGTCCCGACGGGGGCGTTGCACTTCTCGAGGTCGTCCTGGGCGGAGAGGGCGGACGGAAGACAGAGGGCGACGGCTGCGGCGATCCCCGCGGGAAGGGAGAGACGGCGGGGGCGGAGCGTGGGTGTGGCTACGTGGGACATCGGACGACTCGGAGTTCCGGGGAGACTCGGGCACCGGGCGCGCACGGTGCCAAGATGGAGTGACGCACGTTATGAAGAAATGGCGTATTCACGCCATATCCGCAAACCGCGCCCGCGTCTCCGACCGCTATGGATGCACGTGCCGGAGCCCCACGACGAGCTTCCAGCCGTCCTCGCGGGCGACCCAGATCTCGACGAGGTTCCCCGCTTCCTCGGCGCCGGTCGGGCCCTCCACGCGGTACCCGCGGAGGATCCAGGCGAGGTCCCTCGAGACCGCCACACCCCGGGCCAGGAGCGTCTCATCGACGGAGACCCCGTCGCCGCGGTCCACTCCGAGGCGCTCCACCATGGCTCCGGGCCCGCCCGCGGGCTCGACCCCCGTCCGGTAGGCCCGCGTGCGGTCGTCGAGCCAGCGGGCCGAGATTGCGGATAAGCTTCGCACACCGAGCGCCTCGTGGAATCCCTCCGAAGCCTCCACCAGCTTCCGCTCGACGGACTCCGGCTCCTGGAACGCCTCGCGTCCCACCCCGTCCGGAAGCGGCCTGACATCCGGAGGGACGGCGTCCTGATCGGCCAGCGGTCCGTGGGGCGTGCCGATGTCCAGCCGCAACCGCCACGGCTCGTTCTCGCTCGACCTCCGCCAGATCGAGAGGTAGTGCCCGTACCCGGCCCGGTCGGCGTCCGGGCGACTCCGGGCCACGTAAGGCCCCGACGTGTAGCCGAGGTCGCCCCCGAGGGAGACCGCGGCCACGCGGGGATGCCACGACAGGACGACGTCCGGGGGAAGCGGCTGGGCCGCGTGGTGCTCCCGCCCGTTCACCGGACCGGGAGCGAAGACCAGGCCTTCCTCGCCCAGGGCCCGGACGAACGCCTCGGACACCCCGTCCCGGGCGTCCCTGGCGAAGGCGCGCTCGGCCTCCACGAGAGACTGGAACGCGTCCGCCTGCGGATGGCCTCGCGACGCCGGGTGTCCGAACCGCGACGCCGGGCGCCCGGGTCCGGACGCCGGGTGGGACTCCACGGGACGAGGCCGACCGCCCAGGGCCTCCAGGGAAAAGGGATCCACCAGGCCCGACAGGCCCAGGCAGCCCAGCGTGAAGAAGAAGCGCCTGCGGTCGAACGTGATGTCCATGGGCGGCTCCGGGGAGTCGAGGGCGGAGTTGGAGGGGGCGCGATGCCATCGGATACGAGGCCTCCGCCGGACCCTTGCAGCGGCCTGACGCTTGCGCCCCAGCGATGAGAGACGGGAAGATCAGGGACACACACGATCGCTTCTCCAGCCCCGGAGGTTCCATGCGCACGCGTACCCTCGCGGTCGTCGCCGCCGTCTGCTGCTCCCTGGCCCTGGCCGCCGACGGAGCAGCCCAGGAGTCCCGGCGCTACATCGGGTCCCGCAGCGTCGACGACGCGGACGCCCTGCCCTTCAGCGGAGGGGTCCTGGTGGGCAACACCCTCTACCTCTCGGGCACGATCGGCCTGGACGAGGACCAGCAGGTCCCAGACTCCGCCGAGGAGGAGGCCCGCCTCGTGCTCGACAACGTCCGGAGCACGCTGGAGGCCGCCGACATGACGATGGACGATCTGGTGTCGGTCCAGGTGTTCTGCTCGGACGTCGCCCACTACGACGCGTTCAACCGGGTGTACCGGACGTACTTCACGGGCGAGTTCCCGGCCCGGGCCTTCATCGGGGCGGGCACCCTCCTGTTCGAAGCCCGGTTCGAGGTCCAGGGCGTCGCCGTCCGCCGATGAAGCCCGCCGTGATGGCCATCCGTACGGGCCTCGCGGTGCTCCTGGCCGCCGGAACGCCCGTGCCCACGGCCGCGCAGGCTCCCGCAGACCTGCCCGTGGTCTCCCTCCTCGAGATGCCGTTCACCGGCGCACGGAACGTCCCCGAGCTCTCGGACAACCCGCGCTACCTGTCCGGGAACGGCATCGCCGACACCATCCGAGCCCGAGGCTTCGAGCTCACACCGCTCCGCACCGTCGAGCTGACGCCCGAGGAGGACCGCGAGTACGGCGCCTGGCACCGCATGGGACTCGCGAACGGGCACCTGGCCGGGATGGTCGCGGAGAACGGGCGCTCCGGCGTCGTCACCGTCGGCCTCCTCGGCAACTGCACGTCGGTGATCGGGATGCTCGGGGGGCTCCAGCACGCCGGCGCCCCCGGCGAGACCCTGGACGTCGGCCTCGTCTTCATCGACTCGCACGGGGACTTCAACGTTCCCGAGACCACGCTGTCCGGGATGCTGGGCGGCATGCCCGTCGCCGTGGCGGCCGGCTTGGCACTGCACAATCTGCGGCGTGAATCGGGGCTCGACCCCGGCATTCCCACCGGGCACATCGTGATGGCGGCGGTCCGGGACCTGGATTCGCTCGAGCGGGAGCTCGTCGAGGCGTCGGACATCACCCACCTGTCCACGGACGACCTGGCCCACCGGCCCGACCGCGTACGGGAACGCATCGCGGCGCTCGCCCGCTCGACCGACGTGATCTACGTGCACGTCGACATGGACGTGCTCGACCCGCGGGAGGTACCCGGCCACCCGCTGACGGTGGAAGGCGGGCCCACGAGCGAGGAGTTGGCCGGCGCGCTGGAGGAGATGTTCCGGCATCCGAAGGTGGCCGCCCTGGGGATCGCGTCGACCCCGGCGAACGAGCGGGACCCCGACCGGCTTGCGCTCCGGGCGGCGTACAATCTGGTGAAGGGCGCCCTGCGAGGCGTGGGGCAGCGATCGGGCGGGTGAGCCCGGCGGGCCGGGAAGCCCCCCGGGTCAGTCTCCCGGAGCCGGAACCTCCTCGTCGCCGTCCCGCCCATGACGTATCTCCATCGCCCGGACGACCACGTACGCGACCAGGGCGAACACGAAGAAGATCAGGAGGGCCCACGCGATCGCGCCGAGGGTCCCGATGACGGTGGAGTACAGCTCGATCACCCACCGCTCGCCGGTCAGCGTGAGCACCTGCGCGTCGGGCTCCACCGGCGCGATGTAGCGCTCGATCCGGCGGATCCCGACGCCGCCGGCGAGACCCACGACGTAGATCGCGAACACGAGGTAGCGCACCCACGCGGCGCTCACCTCGTCGGCGACGATGCGCCCCAGGA
>JASFUL010000245.1:0-8101 GCA_050050315.1 Gemmatimonadota bacterium | reverse complement strand
GACCATACTATACTGTATGGTACGTTCCAGCGCAAGAGAGTCGTCCGAGGCGAAGAGGAGGCGAGAAAAGGAGCGGGCCCCGGGACCCGAGCGCGTCGCCGGCCCTACCGACCGAGGGGGTGGACCCGCACGTGCCGGGCGAGGTCGCCGTCGAGGGCGATCTCGGTGTAGCCGGACCGGACCACGAAGGCCGGGAAGGCCTGAACCAGCTGCACGTCGGTCCCGGGGAGCAGACCGAGGGCCGCGAGCTTGCGGGCAGCATCGCCCGTGGGCGCCTCGAGGCACGACACCACCCCCCACGCCCGTTCGGGAAGGGAGGTCATGGGCAGGGTGGGGCACTCGAACGCACGACACCGCTCCTCTTCGGGAACGGGAGCCCCCACCGCGCACCGGTGCCCCCAGGACCGCTCGTCCGCCTGCTCCCCGTTGCGGAAGCGGTCCCAGAGTCGGCGGGCCAGCGTGCCGGGGCTCACGGGACCTCCTCGCCGGAAGGCGCGTCGTCCGCGCTCCCCGAGGCACCTCCGGCCCCGGGGGTGCCCACCGGGTCGCCGCCCCCGGCGCCGCCCGAGCCCAGCCATCCGCGAAGGGCCTCGAGCCACGCCGGGTCCCTGGGATTCTCGTATCCGCACGCCGGGCAGCGCACCCACCCGCAGTCGGCGCCCAGGGGGCACGCCCGGCACGCCCTCTGGCTCCGGTCCTCGGGGAACTCGTGGCCGCAGAGTCCGCAGGTCACCATCCCATCCCCCTCAGGATCAGGTTGAGCGCGTACCCGACGCCGAAGGCGAAGGGGGTGATGAACGCGAGCATGCCCAGCGCGGTCTTCACCCCCCGTTCCTTGATCATCATCAGGAACTGCGCCACGCACGGTACGAAGAGGGTCAGCGTGACCGCGGCGACGGTGAGCTGGGCCACGTCGAGCGTGCCGGCCTGGTTGAGGTCGAACAGCCCCGCGGCGCCGTAGTCCCGGCGGAAGAAGCCGAAGAGGAAGATGGTGGCGGTGCTCTCGGGCAGGCCGATCGCGGCCACCAGGGGCTCGAGGCCAGACAGCACCTTCTGCATCAAGCCGGTGAGCGAGCCCAGCCAGATCAGGATGCTCGCCAGCAGGAAGAGCGGGAGCACCTCGAGGAAGTACCAGTGCATCCGGGTGACGGTCTTGGCCAGGACGTTGCCCGGTCGGGGCACCCGGAGGGGAGGTACGACCATGTGGAACGCGGCCGACCGGCCGGGGAGGACGCGGGAGGACAGCCACCCCACCAGCAGGAACACCCCCACCAGGGTCGAAGCCCACACGGCCATGGCCGCCGGGTGTCCCGCGAGGACCGCGATGATGACCCCCAGCTGCGCCGAGCAGGGGATCGCGAGCGCCAGCAGGAGGGTCGCCAGGAAGCGCTCACGGCGGGTCTCGAGCGTCCGCGTCACCATGGTGGCCATGGTGTCGCACGCGAAGCCCAGGACCATGGGGATCACCGCGCGTCCGGACAATCCGATGCGCTTGAAGACCCGGTCCACGAGGAGCGCCAGGCGCGGGAAGTACCCGCTGTCCTCGAGAACGCTGAAGAAGAGGAAGAAGGAGCCCACGACGGGTAGCACGATGGCCACCGCGTAGCGCAGACCGAGGGTCAGCAGGCCGTACTCGCCCACGTAGAGGGAACGCACCGATTCCCAGGGGATCCCGGCGAAGAGTCGCTCGAAGAACGGGTTGATGCGGGCCTCGAAGAGCGAGGTCTCGATCAGATTCACCACCGTTCCCGCCCCGAACACCCCCACGAACTGGTAGAGGCCCAGGTAGAGCACCACGAGCAGGAAGGGGATGCCGACGAGGGGCCGGGACAGCATGCGTCCGAGCCGCTCGCTCCACGGGGGTGCGGTCCGTCCGGGGAGGCGGAGCGCACCCTCCAGGAGGTGGTCGGCCATCCTCTGCCGCTCGTACGCCATCCGGTAGGCCGGGGCCGTCGCGAGGGCCGCCGCCGCGCCGGCCGCGGCCTCGACGGCGCCCTCACCCCCGTCGGGCTCCTCCTCGCGGACCATTCCGGCGGCGGCCGCGTCGCCCTGGAGGAGGAGCGCGGCCAATACGTCCCGGGCCACCGGGTAGGCGCCCAGGAGGCGCTGCCGCACCGAGGTCACGGCCGCTCCCACTCCGTCTCCGTAGATCGCCGGAGGCTCGGGCGCCCCGTTCCCTGCCGCCTGGAGGATGGCCGCCGACAGGGCGCTCATGCCCCTTCCCTTCACCACCGCCATGGGAACCACCGGGATCCCCAGCCGCGCCCGGAGCGCCGCCGCGTCCACCTCCACCCCGAGCCGGTCCGCCTCGTCCATCATGTTGACGGCCAGGACCAGGGGACGCCCCACCTCGAGCAGCTGGAGCGTGAGCGAGAGCATGCGGCCGAGGTTCTTGGCGTCCACGACGTGGACCAGGACGTCGGCTCGGGCCGAGAGCACGATGGCCTGCGCCACCCGCTCCTCCTCCGTCGTGGGGAGCAGGGAGTACATGCCGGGCGTGTCCAGCACCTCCACGCTACGCTCGTCGAGCGTCCCGGACCCCCGGGTGACGTCCACCGAGGTACCCGGGTAGTTCGAAACGTGGACGTAGGCGCCGGTCAGGCGGTTGAAGAGGGCGCTCTTGCCCACGTTGGGCGCGCCGACCAGCGCCACGCGCAGGCGCCCGTGAGCCACGGCCGGCTCCGGCTCGGCCGCGGGGGGCCCTTCGTGGGGGAGAGCGCTCCCGGGGCGAGGGTCCGCGGCGTCCAGTGTGCCCGCCGGGGAGCCCACGGCTGTGCTCACGCTTTCTCTCTCTCCAGGAACCGGTCGACGGCGGTCGTCACACTCGCGTTCCAAGATGGGAATCGTTCTCAATCGTGTCTGTCGGGTCGCTTCCGCCAGGGCGCGTGGGGCTTTTCCCCTCCACCCCGCCGGGCCTGCGGTGAACTCCCCCACACGAAGCCGCTGACAGCTCCCGACAGCCCCCCGGGGGCCGACCTCCTATCGTTGGGCACACGCAACCTGGAGAGGGAGCGAGATCGTGATTCGAACGAATGGCCACCCGCCGGGCGGGGGCCATGGAAACGGCCGGGGCGGACACCCGCACGGTCGTGCTCACGGGATGGCGCACGGCCAGGGAGGAGGACGCCCGCCGTGGGCCCGGCTCGACTTCGACCAGGCGCCCTTCCTGGTGATCTGGGAGACGACGCGGGCGTGCGACCTGGCATGCAAGCACTGCCGGGCCGAGGCCATCCCCGACCGGGATCCCCGGGAGCTCACCACCGACGAGGCGAAGCGGATGCTGGACGACGTCCGCCGCTTCGGCCCCATCATCTTCGTCTTCTCCGGCGGCGACGCGCTGAAGCGCCCGGACCTCGTCGAGCTGGTGGAATACGGCGCCGACCTGGGCCTCCGGATGGCGGCCACGCCGGCCACCACGCCCCTGGCGACGCGGGAGAAGCTACGGGAGCTCCGGGACGCGGGCCTCTCCCGGATCGCCGTGAGCCTCGACGGCTCCTGCCCCGAGATCCACGACGAGTTCCGGCAGGTGGACGGCTCCTTCGCCCACGGCCTGAGGATCCTGCGGACGGCCCGGGAGCTCGGGATGAGCACCCAGGTGAACACGGTCGTAAGCAAGCACAACCTCCACGACCTGGACGCCCTGTGCGACCTCATGGGCAAGCTGGGGATCGTCTTCTGGGAGGTCTTCATGCTCGTCCCCATGGGACGGGCGAGCCGGGACGACGTGGCCAGCGCGCGCGAGTTCGAGGCGGTCTTCCACCGCCTGTACGACCTCTCCCGCGAGGCGCCCTTCGACATCAAGGCCACCGCGGCACCCCACTACCAGCGCGTGGTCATCCAGCGGCAGAGGGACGAGCGCGGGATCGCCCCGGGCGATGCCGACGACCCCCTGGCGCTCTCGCCCGAGGCGGGGGACGGCATCGGTCGGGCGCGAGGCGTGAACGACGGCGACGGATTCCTGTTCATCAGCCACCTGGGGGAGATCATGCCCTCGGGCTTCCTCCCCCTGCCGGCGGGGAACGTCCGCACGTCGGACCTGGTGGACGTGTACCGGAACAACGACCTGTTCCGGGCCCTGCGGGATCGCAGCAGGATCAAGGGCAAGTGCTCGCGGTGCGAGTTCCTGCCCATCTGCGGGGGGAGCCGAGCGCGCTCCTACTGGGTTACCGGCGACTTCCTCGCGGCCGAGCCGTACTGCTGCTACCAGCCTCCCCAGGGGGCACAAGAGGGCCGCGTTCCCCGAGCGGTGGCGCTCCCGACGGTGCCCTGAGCCCACGCGGTCCGGACGAGGAGGACCCACGGCCCCGGGAGCTTCGCTCCCGGGGCCGCTTCGCTGCCATCGGCCGGCGCCCGGTGGCGGCCGCGTGCGACGGCCTCGATCTTGAGAGCGGTGGACGTCGTGTACCCGTGCCCCGGGACCCCGCCCTCCATGAGCCCCGGCCCCCTCCCGTCGTGAGCGACCCACCCGTCCCCGGCGTGGTTGGGCTGGATCACACCGCCGACGTGGGCCTGGAGATCGAGGCCCCCGATCTGGGTGGGCTCCTGGCCCGGGCGGCGCTCGGGATGGCGTGGCTCCTGACGGAGGCTCCGCCCCCTCCGGTGACCGAGGAGCGCCGGCTCGAGGTGGAGGCCGGGGACGCTCCGGGCCTCCTGCGTGCCTGGCTGCGGGAGCTGCTGGGCTGGCACACGGACGACGGCTTCGTGCCGGCCGAGGTGCGCGTCCAGGACGCCCGCGTCGGTCGCGTCACCGCCACCGTGGCCGGGGGCGTGCCCGCGGCCGAGCCGATCCGGGAGATCAAGGGGGTCACCCTCCACCGCCTCGGGGCCGAGCGCCGGCGAGACGGGTGGTGGGGCCGGGTCGTCTTCGACGTGTAGACGTGAGGACGAGCGGACCCGGAAGGTGCGGCTCCGCCCCCGTCCCAGGGAATCGCTGAAGAGACCACCGGAGGCTGCCATGGAGATCACGCGGCTCGACGAGTTCCGCTGGCTCGTGCCCCGCCAGGAGGGGATGAGGGTGGACGGCCTCATCTTCGCCGACGATCGGCTCATGGAGGACATCCGCGGCGACCAGGCCGTGGAGCAGGTCGCCAACGTCGCGCGCCTTCCCGGCATCGTCGGACGCTCCATCGGCATGCCCGACATCCACTGGGGCTACGGCTTCGCCATCGGTGGCGTGGCGGCGTTCGACCCGGACCAGGGAGGCGTCGTCTCTCCCGGAGGGGTGGGGTACGACATCAACTGCGGCGTCCGGTTGCTCAGGAGCGATCTGGGGCACGAGGAGGTGAGACCACGCCTCGCCCGCCTCATGGACCGACTGTACGACACGATTCCGGCCGGCGTGGGACGGGGATACGAGAAGTTCGTGCTGGCCCCCGGCGACATCGAGGCCGTCCTGGAGCGGGGCGCCGCGTGGGCCGTGGACGCCGGGATGGGGGTGCCGCGGGACCTCGATCGGATCGAGGACCGGGGCACGGTCGAGGGCGCCGAGCCCGACCGCGTGAGCCGGCGCGCGATCCAGCGGGGGCGCGACCAGGTGGGGACCGTCGGCAGCGGCAACCACTTCGTCGAGGTGGGCTTCGTGGACGAGGTCCACGACCCCGACGCGGCGTCGACCCTCGGGCTCGAGGAGGGCACGGTGACCGCCTTCATCCACTCCGGCTCCCGGGGGCTGGGCTACCAGGTCTGTGACGACCACCTGGACCTGATGGTGAAAGCGGCAGGTCGGTACGGCATCGACCTGCCCGACAAGCAGCTCGCGTGTGCCCCCCTGGACTCCGACGAGGGCCGGCGCTACCTGGGGGCGATGCGGGCGGCCGCCAACTACGCCTTCTGCAACCGCCAGGTGATGAGCCACCGGGTGCGAAGCGCCTTCGAGACGGTCTTCGGAAGCCCCTGGGAGGCGCTGGGCGTCGAACTCGTCTACGACGTGGCCCACAACATCGCCAAGTACGAGCGCCACGCGGTGGGGGGTCGCGAACGCGACGTATGCGTCCACCGCAAGGGCGCTACCCGCGCGTTTCCGCCCGGCCATCGGGACGTGCCCGAGCGGTATCGGGAGCTCGGCCAGCCCGTCCTGATCCCGGGCGACATGGGGCGCTACAGCTACGTCCTCGTGGGGACGGAGGGGGCGTACGAAGAGACGTTCGGGAGCACCTGCCACGGCGCCGGCCGCCGCATGAGCCGCCGCCAGGCCAAGCGAGGCGCCAGAGGGCGGAACCTGCGGGAGGAGTTCCGGAGCCGCGGCATCGAGGTGCGGGCCTCGTCCTTCGGCACGGTGGCCGAGGAGGTCCCCGAGGCCTACAAGGACGTGGCCGACGTGGTCGGCGTCGTCCACGGCGCCGGCATCGGCCGGACCGTCGCGCGACTCCGACCTCTCGGAGTTCTCAAGGGGTAGGACCCCTCATTCGCCGCGGAGGACCGTCACGGGATCGACCCGGGTCGAGCGCCGGGCCGGAAGCCAGCTCGCCACCGCGGCGGTGGCGAGGAGCACCGCCGCCGCGCCGAACCGGGTCCAGGGGTCGAGGGGCGACACCTCGAAGAGGACGCTCTCGAGGGCGGCCCCCAGCGCCGACGACGCGAGCAGTCCCACGACGAGGCCCACCGCCACGACGCTCAGCGCCTCGCCCTGGACGCGCCCCCGCAGTCGGGCCGGGCTCGCGCCCACGGCCAGCCGGATGCCCATCTCCCGCGTACGCCGGGCCACGGTGTAGCTCACGACCCCGTACACGCCCACGGCGGCGAGAAGGAGCGAGACGGCGGCGAAGGCGCCGAGGACGAATCCCGTGAAGCGCCGGTCCGCCGCCGAGTCGGCCAGCAGCGATCGCAACGTCGCCGCCCGAACGGGGACGTCGGGGTCCATCGTCCGGACCGTCTCGCGGAGGACGGCCACGCCCCGGGCGGGATCGTCCGTCCTCGCCACGACGGCCGTGCCCAGGAGACCCAGGAACGCCGGCCGCTGGCGGTGGCTGACGTAGAAGGTCGGGTTCGTCCCCGGGTCCTGGCTCCACGTCCGGACCTCTCCCACGACGCCCACCACGGTGAGCCACTCGTCGCGGTACGGATCCATCCCGCCGGCGTTGAAGCGCTTCCCCAGAGGGTCCTCGCCCGGCCACAGCGACCGGGCCATGACCTCGTCGACCACGGCCACGTGGGGACCGTCGGCGTCCTCGTCGTCGAAGACGCGCCCCCGCACCAGCGGGACGTCCAGGGCCCTGAACCATCCGCCGTCCGCGACCCGGTACTGGAAGACGGCCTCCGAGCGCTCCCCGTCCTCCAGGATGACCGGGCTCCCGAGGGCGCCGCGCCCCCTCACCGGCAGGAGGACGTTCAGCCCCGCCGCGCCCACGCCGGGGGCGACGTCGAGGGTCTCGAGAAGGCCGTCGATCCACTCCACCGCCTCGGCCGCGGAGGCGTACTTCTCCGGCGGCAGGTGCAGCTCCCCGGCCACGACTCCCCGGGGGCTGTAGCCGAGGTCTCGCGTCAGGATCTCCGAGAGGCTGCGGAGGGTGAGCCCGGCCCCCGCGACGAGGACCAGGGCGAGCGCTACCTCACCGGCCATGAGGACACGCCAGGTGGCCCGGGCGCGACGGTCCGCGCCCGCGACGCGTCCCGCTCGGAGCCGGCCGCCGAGATCCCGGGTCAGCTGGACGGCGGGCAGCAGCCCGAAGAGGGCGGCGGTGGCCAGGGTCGCCCCGCCCGTGAAGAGGAGCGTCCGCCCGTCCAGGGCGACCTCGCCGAGCCGGGGCACCGCGCCCGGGTCGAGGGAGGACGTCAGCACCAGCACGCCCCAGGCCAGCGGGACGGCCACGAGCGCCCCCAGGGCCGAGAGGACCACGCTCTCGGCCAGGAGCTGGCGCACGAGCCGCCCACGGCCCGCGCCGAGGGACGCCCTCACCGCCAGCTCGCCGCGACGCGCCATCCCCCGGGCGAGAAGCGTGCTGGTGACGTTGGCGCACGCCACCAGGAGGAGGAACCCCGCGGCGCCCAGGAGCAGCACCAGGGGGCGGCGTGCGTCCCCGAGCAGCTCGCGCTCCAGGCCACGGACCCGGACCGACGTGGACTCCACCTCCGGATGGGCGGCACGGATGCGGGCGTGGCTCGC
>JASFUL010000244.1:0-8115 GCA_050050315.1 Gemmatimonadota bacterium | reverse complement strand
ACCGGCCTTCCGGTCCCCCTTCCCGGGGCGTCCGGAAGGCCGGTTTTCGTTTGTGTCCCACGGCAGGGAGGGGAGGAGGAACGACATGTCCGAACGAGGTCTGAGACAGGACCGGAGGATCATCGAGCGGTACCTCGGTCAGCCCGACCGGCTGCCCGCCGCCGTCCGGAGAACCGCCGAGGCGGCGCTGGACGGACCCGTGCGGTTGTACGCGATGGTGGACCTGGACGAGGCGATGCAGCTCACCGAGCGGTGGGTCGTGCTTGGCGACGCGCGCGTGGCCGTGACCGGCCCGGCGGGGGAGATCGAGGTCTTCGAGCGCGCCGGCGTCCGGGCGGTCCGGGAGGAGCCGGGCATGTCGGCCACGCTCCTCCACGTGCTGGGCGACGAGGGCGAGCCGCCCCTGGCGGAGCTGCGCTACACGCACAGGCAGCGGAGGGCCGTCGAGAACGTGCGCTTCGTCCTGCAGCAGCAGGCGGCCGGGCGCCGGGTCGAGACCGGCACGGCCGACACGGAGTACGCCCGGGCGGTGGCGGGCCCGGTCCGCGAGGCCCAGGCCCTCGTGGCCGGCAACCGGCGGGCCGTGCTGTGGCGGCTGCTGGCCTACCTGGAGCCCTACCGCTCACGGATGCTGTGGGGCTTCGGGGCCGCGGCGGTGATCACGCTGGTGAGCCTGGTACCGCCCTGGCTCGCCGGCTACCTGATCGACCGGGTGGTGAGGCCGGTGCAGGACGGCCGGATGTCCCTCGAGCGGGGGGCGACCATGGCGTGGTTCGCGGTGGGCGCCATGGCGCTCGTGTACGTCGTGCGCCAGGCCGCCGCCGTCCTGCGGCTCCGGCTGATGGCGGTCGTGGGAGAGCTCGTGGCCCGGGACCTCCGGGGCGAGGTCTACGCCCACCTCCAGCGGCTGAGCATGGGCTTCTTCAGCCGGAAGAAGACCGGGAGCCTGATCACGCGGGTCACCTCGGACACGGACCGGCTGTGGGAGTTCCTGGCGTTCGGCGTCGTGGACGTCTCGCTGTCGCTGGTGATGCTGCTGGGGCTGTCGGCCGTGCTGATCGGGCTGGACTGGAGGCTGGGGCTCGTGATGGTCCTGCCGGTGCCGGCGTTCTGCTGGGCGATCTTCCGCTACGGCGAGCGGCTGGAGCGGTTGTTCCTGCGGACGTGGCGGAAGTGGAGCCGCATGACCGACGTCCTGGGTGACACGATCCCGGGCATCGAGGTGGTGAAGGCGTTCAGCCAGGAGGCGCACGAGACGGCGCGCTTCCGCGCCAGGAACGTCGACGTCACGGACGAGGCGAACCGCCTGCACGCGTCGTGGACGACGTTCTGGCCCACGCTGATGCTCGCGATCCACGCGACGACGGTGCTCGTGTGGGCCTTCGCCGTCCCGCGCCTCCTGGGCACGGACGGAGGAGACCCGACGCTGTCGGCGGGGACGTTCGTCTCGTTCCTGCTCTACACGACCATGTTCGTCTACCCCATCGAGGTGATCGGGCAGATGACGCGGACGATGAACCGCGCCACCAGCTCGGCCCACCGCGTCTTCGAGGTGCTCGACACCGAGGCCGAGGTCGTGGATCGGGCGGAGCCGGTGCGGCTCGATCCCGTGCGGGGTCACGTGGCCTTCGAGGACGTGACCTTCGCCTATGACGGCGTCCGACAGGTGCTGAAGGGCGTGAGCTTCGAGGTCGAGCCCGGCGAGATGATCGGGCTGGTCGGCCCTTCCGGGGGCGGCAAGACGACCGTGGTGAACCTGATCGCCCGCTTCTGGGACGTGTCGGGAGGCCGGATCACCGTGGACGGGGTCGACCTCCGCGACCTGGACTCGGCCCACTACCGGAGGCAGCTCGGGATGGTGCTCCAGGACCCGTACCTGTTCCACGGCACGGTCGCGGAGAACATCCGCTACGGGCACCCCGAGGCGACGCCGGAGCGGGTCATCGAGGCGGCGCGGGCGGCCAACGCCCACGACTTCGTGTCGAAGCTGCCCCACGGCTACGACACGGTGGTGGGTGAGCGCGGTCAGACGCTCTCGGGCGGGGAGAGGCAGCGGGTGAGCATCGCCCGGGCCATCCTCCACGACCCGCGGATCCTCATCCTGGACGAGGCCACGAGCGCCGTGGACACGGAGACCGAGCGGGAGATCCAGGAGGCGATGGACCGGTTGGTGGCCGGGCGGACGGTGTTCGCCATCGCGCACCGGCTCTCGACCCTGGTCAACGCCTCGCGGCTGTTCGTGATGCGCGACGGCGAGCTTGTCGAGCGCGGGACCCACGCCGAGCTCCTCGAGAAGGAGGAGGGCATCTACAGGACGCTGTACACGCTGCAGCGGCAGATGGCGAAAGCCATCTAGAGGACCGGGGAGCGTGGCACGCACCCCGGTTGGACGACTCGAGAAGAGGAGGGAGACATGGTCCGGATGAGCGACGCCGGGCTCAGGCTGGAACGGCGGCGGGACGGTCAGCTCTGGGCCGTCCGCAACGGTGAGGAGCGACCGGTGCGGGTGCGGAGGCTCTTTCCCTGGTCCGAGGACGCGCGCCACGTATCGCTGCGGGACGCGCGGAACCGGGAGTTCGCCCTGGTCGCGCCTGGGCATCCGCTGGACGCGGCGTCCGCACGGGTGCTGGAGGACGCGATGGCCGCTGCCGGCTTCGTGCTGGAGGTCACCGCCGTGCTGGGGATCGAGGAGGAGGTCGAGATCCGCGTGTGGAACGTCGAGACCCGACAGGGTCCCCGCACGTTCCAGACCCGTCTGGACGAGTGGCCGCGGGAGACCCCGGGGGGCGGGCTGGTCATGCGAGACGTGGCGGGAGACCTCTACCACGTCCCCGATCCCGCGGGGCTGGACGCGGGCAGCCGCGAGCGCCTGTGGGCCTTCGTGGACTGATCCGGGGGCCCGGGTCGCGGTCGCGGCCCGGCTCCCCCCGGGTCAGAAGACGTACCCGACGCGGAAGAGGAGCGACTCGTACGAGGGCGTGTCGCCGAACGTCGCCTCGTACCCGAGATCCTCGACCGACTGGTGGCGGAACGACGCCGACCCCTCGATGGGGCCGAATCCCAGGCGGAGCCCCAACTCCAGGCCCCAGGACGACGGACTGTCGTCGAACCCGGGCGTCCACTTGCCGAGGGACCGCCCGAACATCCCGCCCAGGTACGGCTGGACCGGCCAGGCCACCGGGATGCCCACGCGCAGGCCGAGCAGTCCGAGCCAACCGCCCACGTCGCACCTGAGGGACTCGGGAGAGGAGTCCGGACAATCGGCGCCCGACGAAGCCAGCCACCGCGAGAGCTCGGCCGCGAGCGACACGCCCAGGGGCACGCCCAGCCTGCCCCCGACGCCGAGGATCTCGGTGCTGACCGGCCCGTCCGCTCGACCGTAGAGACCCTCCACCGCCACGTCGGCCTGTCCGGCGACGTGGCCGGCCGAGAGCGCCACCAGGAGGAGCCCCGCCAGAGTCGCCCCCGCTCGCATGCTCGTCCGTTCCACGGTCCTCCTCCTCGCGTGTCGGTCCGTCGGCGTCACCGTTCCCACGGCGGCGACCCTTCTGGTCGTGTGGCGTTCCCCCCGGAAATGTCGCGCCCCACGGCGCCGGGGGCGAGGCGGCGGGCTTCCGGGCCGGACCGGTGGTGGCGGCGATCCCCAGCCTCTATGATGCACCGAGTCCCGGACCTCTTCGGAGAGACCCCATGATCTCGAGACGTCGCTTCCTGGAAGCCTCCACCCTCGCGGCGGCCGGCGCCGCGATTCACGGACCGCCGGAGCTCGCCGCGGCCGAGAGCCACGCACGCCCGGGGGTCACGCCCGGGGACGATCCGCTCCCGCAGGAGCTCCCACCCTCCCTGGCCCGCCTCACCTCCCGGGCGGACGAGGCGCGTCCCATCACCACGGAGGAGCGGGCGGGTCGCCTCGAGCGCGCCCGGGCGCTCATGCGCGAGCAGCGACTGGACGCCCTGTTCCTCACCGGCGGGACCTCCATGGTCTACTTCACGAACGTCCGGTGGGGCGGGGGCGAGCGCCTCTTCACCGCGGTGGTCCCGGCCGGCGGCGACGCGTTCGTGGTCTGCCCGGCCTTCGAGGAAGGACGCGCCCGCGAGCAGCTGGCGACGGGGCCCCTCGAGGGCGCCGAGGTGCGCGTGTGGGAGGAGCACGAGAGCCCGTACGAGCGCGTCGCCGAGGGGCTCCGCGACCGCGGCATCGCGTCGGGCCGCCTGGGCGTGGAGGAGACGGTCCAGTTCCGATTCAGCAACGGAGTGGCCCAGGCCGCCCCGGCTCTCGACGTGGTGAGCGGCACGCCGGTCACGGCGGGGTGCCGGGGGGTGAAGGACGCCCACGAGCTCGAGCTCATGCGGCTCGCCAACGAGGTCACCCTCACGGCGTACAAGGCCGCCTGGGAGGCTCTCGACGAAGGGATGACGCAGCGCGACTTCGCCCGCCTGGTGAGCCTGGCCCATTCCCGGCTGGGCTTTCCGGGAGGGGCGGGCGTCCAGACGGGAGAGTACAGCGCGCTACCCCACGGATCGGTCCAGCCCCAGGTCGTCCGGGAGGGGACGATCCTTCTCATCGACGGCGGCTGCGGCGTCGAAGGATACCGGTCGGACATCAGCCGCACGTTCGTCCTGGGCTCCCCCACGGACGAGATGCGGCGCGTCTTCGAGATCGAGCACCGCGCCCAGACGGCTGCCCTCATGGAGGCCGGACCGGGTGTGCCGGCGGAGCGGGTGGACGCGGCGGCCCGGGCGGTGATCGAGGAGGCCGGCTACGGGCCGGGCTACACGTACTTCACCCACAGGGTCGGTCACGGCATCGGCATGGACGGCCACGAGTGGCCCTACCTCGTGAAGGGGAACACCGCCCCCCTGGTGCCCGGGAACACGTTCAGCGACGAGCCCGGGATCTACATTCCCGGCGAGTTCGGGGTGCGGCTGGAAGACGACATGCTCATCACCGACACGGGCGCCGAGCTGTTCACGCCCCAGAGCCCGTCGCTGGACGAGCCGTTCGCCAACTGGCCCCACTGACCGGACAACCCCCGGACACGGGCCCGCCACTCCGTACCCTTCCCCTTGGCATTTCGGTTCTGTCGATATATCGTACGATATGATCTACGATCCCTCGTACGTGGGATCGGGCGATGGATACCACGGAGGATAGCGAGATGTTCTGCGGGCCGAGGGGAGGGTTCGACTTCGACTGGATCTTCGACTGGGACTTCATGCAGGGTGGTCGCCGCGGGGGCCGGGGTGGAAGGCGGGGGCCGAGGAGGCCCTTCTTCCGCCAGGGAGAGGTCCGGCTCGCGCTCCTGTCGCTCCTGGACGACGGCCCGGCCCACGGGTACGAGCTCATGAAGCGGCTGGAGGAGCGCTGCGGGGGCCTCTACAGCGCCAGCGCCGGAACGGTCTACCCCGTGCTCCAGCAGCTGGAGGACGAGGACCTGGTCCGCTCCCGCCAGGAGGACGGGAAGAAGGTCTACGAGCTCACGGACGCGGGGCGGGAGGAGCTCCGCTCCCACGCCGACACCGTGGAGCGCATCTGGCGACGCGCCGGAGGGTGGAAGGAATGGGGAGCCCGGACCGGTCCGGGCTCGGCCGAGATCTGGAGCTCGTGGGGGCGGCTGACCAAGACCGCCTTCATGGCCGCCTCCGGGGCGGGGCTGGAGGACGTCGAGCGCATCCGTGAGATCCTCGACCGGGCCCGGCGGGAGCTGGAAGAGATGTAGGGCGGCAGCGGGTCACTGTTCGGCGGCCCGGCCGCCTTCCGCGCCGAGCAGCAGCCGGTCGGCGGTGCCGCGACTGGCCAGGTACAGGTCCATCGCGCCGTCCCCGTCGAAGTCGGCCATCACCGCGTCGAACCCGGTCCCCACCGCCGTCGCCGGGAGCACCCGCTCCGTGGCCTCGTCGAACATCCCCCGACCGTCGTTGAGGTAGACCCGCCACGGCGCGGGATCGATCTGGCCGCGGGAGAGGTCCACGACCGAGTTCGACGTCACCACGTCCAGGTCGCCGTCGCCGTCCACGTCCAGGAAGTCGCCGTCGAACGAGTGATCCCCGTCGGCGGGGAGTCGGGCGTCGGTCTCGTCGACGAACGCCCCCGCTCCGTCGTTGACCAGGAGGCGGTTCCGAAGGTCCGCCCCCTCGACGAACGCGCGGACGTTGGCGAACAGCACGTCGAGGTCCCCGTCGCCGTCCACGTCGCCGAAGTCGGCCTCCCGGGTCTCCTCCTCCCCCTCCCGGAGCGGGATCCGCCCTTCCGAAGCGTCCTCGAACACGCCCGTGCCGTCGTTGAGCAGCAGCCGGTTGCGGTCCTCGTTGCCCACCAGCAGGTCGAGGTCGCCGTCTTCGTCCACGTCCCCGAGCTCCAGGTCCTGCGTGACGTCGTCGATCCCGGGCAACCGGCGGTCCGTGGCGTCGACGAAGCCTCCCCCTCCGTCGTTCTCGAGGAAGGCGTCGGGACCGTTGTTGCCGATCACGATGTCGGGCGCGCCGTCGCCCGTGAGGTCGGCCACGACCACCGCGTTGCTCGTGCCGGTGACCGGTAGGCGTCCACCCTCGTCGACGAAGCGGCCCGCGCCGTCGTTGAAGTAGAGCTCGTTCGTCTCGTCGTCCTCGCTCACGACCACGATGTCCAGGTCGCCGTCCCCGTCGAAGTCGGTGATCCCCACGTCCTCGGAGTCGTGCCGGGCCGAGGGGAGCCGGTCGCTGCCGTCGGTGAATCGGCCCCGCCCGTCGTTCAGCAGCAGGATGTTCGGTCGGAACTCGTGGGCGACGACGATGTCGAGGTCGCCGTCGCCGTCCACGTCCGCCACCGCCGCGTCCATGCTCAGCCCGTCGGTGACGCCGGCGGGGAGGTGGGTGTCGGTGACGTCCTCGTAGAGGGGCCCGGTCCCACCGGAGGGGGGATCGGAGCCGGCGGTCCGGTCCGAACAGGCGGTGAGCGCGGTCGCGGCGGCGACGGCGAGGAAGATCCGGGTGAGGGTCATGGGATCACCGGCGCCGGTTGCGGGAGACCATGTCGAGGATGCGCTGGTGGGGCGCGAAAATGACGACGTCGTCCCCCGCCTGGACCGTCACCTCGGGGTCGGGATCGACCTCGGTGACCGACCCGCGGCAGTGGAGGACGATCTCCATCGACTCCCTGGCCTCCAGCTCTCCCACCGCCACGCCGTCCAGGAAGGACCCGGGTGCGACACCCATCCTCACCGTGCTGTATTCCGTCCCCCCCACCGCCAGCGTCTGGGTGATCTCGAGGCCCGCGGCGGCGCCCGCGAACGCGGGCGCGGAGAGGTCGGCCGCGCTCAGGACCTGGTCGACCTGACCGGTCTCCACCATGTGGTCCGCCAGCTCCACGTCCCACATGCGCGCGACGATCCGCAGGTCCGGGCTCGCGTTCCGGGCCCGCCCGGCCGCCTGGAGGTTCACCTGGTCGTCGGCCGTGCACGCCACGAACGCCGTGGCGTCCCCGATGCGGGCCCGCTCGAGCGTGGCCGGCCGCCTCCCGTCCCCACGCACCACGGGGACCCCGAGCCGCTCGAGCACCTCGCGGGCGTCGGGCCCCGGCTCCTGATCCACGACCACCACCTCCACGCCCATGTCGTGGAGGTCCCGGACCACCCGGAGCCCCACGTGACCGGCGCCCAGCACCACCGTGTGCTGACGGTACGTCATCGCCACCGCCTCGCTCCAGGCGTCACGCTCGTCGTCCCGGTTGAAGAAGAGGTCCACGAAGTCGGCCGCGCCGAGGCCGAGCAGAATGATGAAGACCGCCGGCAGCGCGTACCAGAAGGCCACCAGATACCACTCGGCCGGGACCCGCTCCGGGGCCTCCAGCACCATGAGCTGGACCATGATGTACGGCCGGTCGATGAACGGGATCCCGGGCTCGCCCGGGCGCGCCAGGGCGTAGAGCTCTCCGTAGAGCCAGCCTCCCCCGACGGTGACCAGCAGGAAGCCCAGGATCGAGGCCCGGAACTCCCGGAGGACGGCGGCGACGTGGTGACGCAACGCCCGGACACGCCGGAAGACCGCTCGCAGCCGCCGCCGGCGCGGGACGGTGGCGAGCCGGCTCCGGACGGTGGGAGGCATGGACGGCCGCCGGTCTCAGAACCCGCCGCCCTC
>JASFUL010000243.1:0-8173 GCA_050050315.1 Gemmatimonadota bacterium | reverse complement strand
GTCGGCGATCACCACCGCGCCGTACCGGTGCGCCAGCCGGCTCACGTCCCCGAGGAAGCCCTCGGGCGGGATCCGCACGCCCCCCCGCCCCTGGACCGGCTCCACGATCACGGCGCCCACGGGGGCGGGGACGCCCTCGCGGAGAAGGGCCTCCAGGACGTCGAGCGACGCCCGGGCCGGGTCCGCGCCGGCGCCGTCCGCCTCCGGCCACGGGACGACGCCCACCCCGGGGTACAGCCGCTCCAGGAACGGCTCCCGGAAGAAGGGACGGGGGGTCGCGGCGAGGGCCCCGAGGGTCAGACCGTGGTAGCCGCCGTCGAACGTCACGATGCCCGGCCGGCCGGTGGCGAGCAGCGCCGTCTTCAGCGCGATCTCCACCGCCTCGGAGCCCGACGACGCGAGCACCACCCGCGCCTCGGGCCAGGGGCCGAGGGCCGCCAGCCGCTCCATGAGCTCCACCTTGACCGCCGGCGGATGCACGTCGCCCATGCCGTGGACCAGCCGCGCCGTCTGGCGCATCGCCGCCTCGACGACCCGGGGATGGGCGTGGCCCGCCACCGCCACGCCGAACGCCGAGGTCAGGTCGAGGTACACGTTGCCGTCGGCGTCGCGCACGTTGGCGCCCCGGGCCTCCTTCCAGAAGACGGGGAACCGGTCCGACACGAAGGTGACGTTCGCCGACTCGACCGCCCGCAGCCGCTCGGCGAGAGCCCGGGAGGCGGGCCCCGGCGGACGGACCCGGAGGTCGGGGAGGAGCGGGCCCAGGCGGCTCAGGCCGGGCCCCCACCCGACGCTCCGGCGTCGCCCTCGTCGGCTCCCGCCGCCGCGCCTTCCGGGCCGCTCGCCGACCCGGCGGCGGCCCCCAGCTCGGACGCGTCCATCATCCCCATGGCGTGGTAGCCCTTGTCGACGTGCAGCGTCTCGCCGCTCACCCCCGCGCCCAGCGGCGAGCAGAGGAACGCGGCGGCCCAGCCGACCTCGTCGGCCGAGTTGCTGGCGGCCAGGGGGCTGTTCTTCTCGTAGTAGTCGACCATCGAGTCGATCCCGCCGATGGCCCGGGCGGCCCGGCTGGGGAGGGGCCCGGCGCTGACGGTGTTCACGCGGATCCCCCACCGGCGCCCCGCCTCGAACGCGAGCAGGCGGGTGTCGCTCTCCAGGGCCGCCTTGGCCGAGCTCATCCCGCCGCCGTAGCCCGGCACGACCCGCTCGGCGGCCAGGTAGGTGAGCGAGACGACCGCGCCCCCGGGGCGCATGACGGGGCCGAAGCGCCGGACCATGCTCACCAGCGAGTAGGCGCTGGCCGACACGGCGGCCAGGTACCCCTCGCGGCTCGTGTCCAGCAGCGCGTTCTGGACCTCGGGTCCGTTGGCCAGCGAGTGCACGAGGACGTCCACGCACGGGCCACCGTGCTCCTCCCGCAGGCGATCCACCGTCTCCTGGATGGTGAAGGCGTCGAGGTCCCGGTACCGCTTGCTCTCCCGGACCTCGTCGGGGACGTCTCCCGGGGTGTCGTAGACCGCGTCGAAGGGGTAGATGCCCTCGAGCTCCAGATCCCCGCCGCCGGGGAGGCTCGTGTCCAGCTTCCCGCGCTCGAGGCTCATGGTGAAGATCCTGAGGGCCGGCGGCCACGTGCCGACCGAGACGCGGGCGCCGGCGGCCGCAAGCGCCCGGGTGATGGCCCACCCGTAGCCCTGGTCGTCGGCGACGCCGGCGACGAAGGCGCGCTTGCCGGTGAGGTCGATGGGAAGCATGCGATTCCCTTGCGGAGACGGTCCCGAGGTGAGCGGAGAAAGGTAGGCGGGGGGCGCCCGGCCGTCACGGGGTCCCCGGCTCCCCCTCCCGGCCGACCCGGGTGCTGAGCCAGAGGAGGAGGGCGGCCGTGAAGACGAGCGCCGCCAGGGCCCCCAGCGCGCCGCCCGTCTCGACGGCCAGCACCCACGCCGCGAGCACCACGACCCCGGCGCCCGACCAGAGGACGCCCCGGAGGCCGGTCCCGAGGGCGTACGCGAGGGCGACCCCACCCACCACGGCGAGCCCGCCGCTCGCCGCCTCCGGATCGAGGTCCAGCGCCCCCCCGACGGTCCAGAAGACGAGGGGTACGGCCAGCAGCACGCTCGCGGCGAGCTGGCCGCGGAACCACGGCCGCCGGAGCGGGCGCGGGGCCCGGTGCAGGCCCCACAGCGTGAGCGCCGTCATGCCCGCCCACCAAACGTCGGCCGCCCAGACGCCCTCGCGCACGTCGAGAGGGCCGAGGGCCGTGAGCACGGCCATGACGAGCCCGACGTAGAGGGCGACCGTGAAGGCATGCAGCCGCACGTCGATCGCCTCCTCGGGCGCGCCCCCGCGCGAAGCCCGCGCGAGCTCCGCCAGCAGGAGGGCCGCGCCGCAGAGGACCACGGCGTCCACCGCCCACACGATCGTGTCGGCGGAGAGCGTCGTGGCCCGGTCCAGGAAGACGGCCACGAAGGCGGGGGCCAACGCGAGGTGCACCGCGGGCATCACGACGTTCCGGCCCAGCGCCCTCGGGGCGGTGAGGAGCGGCGTCGCCAGGGCGAGGAGGCCGACGAAGATCCCCACGGCGGTGACGTCGGGCCAGCTCTGTTCCGAGTGCAGGAACGCGCCGAGGAGGACCAGCAGCCCCGCGGTCTGGAGCACCCAGCCCACCGCGTCGCCCCGGCCCCGCACCTCCAGCCGCACGCCGACGGTGTGCACGGCGAGCCCCGTGAGCCCGAGGATGACCGAGCGGTGGGAGCGCTCGAGGAGCGGCCACAGGAGGTCCACCAGCACCCCGGCGGCCACCAGCAGAACGAGGCCTCCCGCCACCCCCAGGACCCATCGGGACACGCGGCGTCCGCTGCGCGCGGCCTCCTCGAGGGCCTCCGCCCGGAGCGTCGCCGCCGTCTCGGGGTCGAGCAGCCTCCGGGCCTCCCACCGGTCCAGCGCCTCGAGCACAGGTTCCCCTCGTGCCACGCGCCCTCCTCGTGCGACGTTCGTCCGATCCGCCTCCGGCTCCCGGCCTCCGAACCTCGACCCCACGGCCGCTCCCCCGGTTCCCCCCCTCTCCCGGCCGCTCTAGCTTTCACGACGACAGCGGCTTCTTCCGAGGCACGCCGCCCTGGACCCCGCGGGTGACCCGGGGCCGGTGGCGTTCCGACCGAGCACCGAGCGTCCCGGCCGTGGGTCGGCCCGGACCGGGATCCCAGGCCAGGAGGCGGCACCGTGTGGGACAAGGACCAGCACAAGCGCATCGGATCCCGGGAGCTCCGACCCGAGAGCCTGATGATGAGCTACGGCTACCGCCCCGAGTGGTCCGAGGGCGCGGTCAAGCCGCCGATCTTCCAGACGTCCACCTTCGTCTTCGAGACGGCCGAAGAGGGCAAGGCCTTCTTCGAGGTCGCCTACGGGCTCCGGGAGCAGCGGGGTGACGAGACGCTGGGCCTCATCTATTCACGCCTGAACAACCCGAGCCTCGAGATCCTGGAGGACCGGCTGACCCTGTGGGACGGCGCCGAGGCGGCGGCCACGTTCGAGAGCGGGATGGCGGCCATCGCCACCACCTTCCTCTCGACGCTCCGCCCGGGCGACGCCGTCGCGTTCAGCGAGCCCATCTACGGGGGCACCGAGTACCTCCTCCACGAGATCCTGCCCGACTTCGGGATCGAGACCATCCCCTTCCGGGCGGCCGATCCCACCCGAGAGGCGCTGGAGGAGGCCCTGGCGCGTGCCGGGGCGGCCGACCGACTGGCCATGATCTTCCTCGAGACGCCGGCGAATCCGACCAACGACCTGGTCGACATCGCCGCCTGCGCCGACCTGGCCCGGGAGATCAACGAGGGCCGGGACGCGGATGCGAAACGCGTCCTCGTGGCCGTCGACAACACCTTCCTCGGTCCGCTCTGGCAGCATCCGCTCCGGCACGGCGCCGACCTGGTGCTCTACTCGCTCACCAAGTTCGTGGGCGGCCACTCGGATCTCATCGCGGGCGCGTGCCTCGGCTCCACCGACCTGATCGCGAGCATCAAGGCCACCCGGACGTTCCTGGGCTCGATGGCGGGCCCGTGGACGGGATGGCTCCTGCTCCGCTCGCTCGAGACGCTGAAGCTCCGCATGACGAGCCAGATGAAGAACGCCCGCTACGTGGCGGATTTCCTGGCCGACCATCCGAAGGTGCGGCGGGTGCACTACCTGGGACACCTGCCCGAGGACGACCCGCAGTTCGAGGTCTACCGCAACCAGTGCGTGAGCCCCGGGTCGATGATCTCGTTCGAGGTGCACGGCGGAGAGGAGGAGGCGTTCCGCTTCCTCAACGCCCTCCAGCTCGTCAAGCTGGCCGTGAGCCTCGGCGGGACCGAGTCCCTGGCGGAGCACCCGGCCACCATGACCCACGCCGACGTCCCCCCGGAGGAGCAGGAACGGATGGGCATGGGACCGGCGCTGATCCGGCTGAGCGTGGGGGTGGAGAACCACGAGGACCTCATCGCCGACGTGGACCAGGCGCTGGGGGCGGTGTAGCGGTCGCGCCGACGAGCCCCCCCCGGCGCGCGGGGTGTCCGGTCAGAACACGCCGATCCGGATGAGCCAGGACATCAGCACGCAGTACGTCGCCAGCAGGATGGCTCCCTCCCAGCGGCGGATGCAGAACGCCGCCCGGGCCACCGGCACGAGGATGATGGCCATCAACAGGACCGCCGGAAGGTAGGCCGTCAGCACCTGGTGGTTCACCTGGACGGGCTCCACCAGGGACGTGAGGCCCAGGATCATCCCGATGTTGAAGATGTTGGAGCCGATGATGTTGCCGACGGCGATGTCGGCCTCGGAGCGGAGAGCGGCCACCAGGGAGGTCGCGAGCTCCGGGAGGGAGGTGCCGATGGCGATGATGGTCAGGCTGATGACGAGCTGGCTGATCCCCATCTCCACGGCGATGTACTCGGCGCTGCCCACGATGGACGTGCCGCCCACGACCAGCCCCGCCGAACCGGCCACCACCAGCAACACGTCCTGCGGACGGAGCCGGGTCGCCGTGTGCTGCGCCTCCATCGCGAAGCGCTCGTACTCGCCCAGCACCTCGGGCGGCTCCTCCTCGACGCTCCGGAACACGAAGACGAGGTAGAAGGCCATCAGGACCAGCAGGATCATCCCGTCCAACCGCCCGACGCGCCCGTCGAGGATCAGGGGGTAGAGCAGGCCCGTGGCCACGAGCATGAGCGGCACCTCCCGGGCCACGACGCGCCCCGCGACCTGGAGGGGGCGCACCAGGGCCGTCAGGCCGAGGATGAGCCCCACGTTGGCGAGGTTGGAGCCCATCACGTTGCCCATGGCGATGTCGGGATCGCCCCGCACGGCGGCCAGCACGCAGACCGCCAGCTCCGGCGCGGACGTGCCCAGGCTCACCACGGTCAGGCCCACGACGATCGGGCTCAGGCCGAGGGATGCCGCCATCCGGGCCGCCCCCCGGACGAGCCACTCGGCTCCGATGTAGAGAACCGCGATTCCGCCGATCAGGAGGAGGAGATTGAGGAGGAGGGGGCTCAAGGCCTCACGTCCTCCCCCTTTTCAGCCAGCTCCTGAAGTCGTCGAGGGACATGCAGTTGAGGACGTGCTCGGGCCCGAGCCACCCCCGCCGAGCCTGGGCCACGCCGAACCGCATGACCCGCAGGCCCCTGGTGGAGTGGGCGTCCGTGCTCACGGCCACCGGGACACCCAGCTCCCGGGCCCGACACACGTGCACGTCGTTCAGATCGAGTCGGTTCGGATCCGCGTTCAGCTCCACCGCCACGTCCATCTCCCCTGCCGCCTGCAGCACGGCCTCCACGTCCAGAGCGAACGGCCTCCTGCGATTCAATATACGCCCCGTCGGGTGAGCGAGAATGTCCACCCGCGGATGCCGGAGGGCCCGGAGCACCCGTTCCGTCATCTCCGCTTCCCCCATGTCCATGTGGGAGTGGACCGAGACGACGACGAGATCCAGCTCCTCGAGGATCTCGTCGGGCATGTCCAGCGTGCCGTCCCGGAGGATGTCGACCTCGCAGCTCCGGAACAGCTCGATCCCGTCGACGCGCCGGCGGACCTCCTCGATCTCCCGCCACTGCTCGCGCGCCCGCTCGGGCGTCAGGCCCTGCACCATCGCCAGGGCGGGGCTGTGGTCGGTGATCGCCAGGTACTCGTACCCGAGCTCCCGGCACGCGAGGGCCATGGCCTCCACCGACTCCTTGCCGTCGCTCCACGTCGAGTGCATCTGCAGGTCGCCGCGGAGGTCGCCGAGCTCCAGGAGGCGGGGGATGCGGTGCTCGGCCGCCGCCTCGATCTCGCCCCGGTTCTCGCGCAGCTCGGGCGGGATGAAGTCGAGGTCCAGCGAGGCGAAGACGTCGGCCTCCGACGCCCCTCCGACCCGCTCCCCCGAGGGTTCGACGAAGACGCCCCATTCGTTCACCCGCAGCCCGCGGCGCTGGGCGAGCTGACGCACCCGGACGTTGTGCTCCTTGGAGCCGGTGAAGTAATGGAGCGCGGCGCCCCAGCTCTCGGGGGGGATGACCCGCAGGTCCACCTGGAGGCCGGAGCGGAGCACCAGGCTCCCCTTCGTGCCGCCGGCGGCCTCCACCCGGGCGGCGCCGGCGAACGCGGCGAAGCGCTCGACGATGGCGGCCCCGTCCGCTCCGGGAGCGACCTGCACGAGCAGATCGACGTCCCCCACCGTCTCCTTCCGGCGCCGGAAGGAGCCCGCCACCTCGAGGCGCTCCACCCCTTCGCCCTCCTCGACCCACGCCACCAGGGGCGCGATGAGCGCCTCGACCTCCGAGAGCTGGAAGCGCCCCCCGAGGCTGCGGAGGGTCTCGATGGAGGTGAGGATCTTCCCGGCGCTCTTCTTGCCGAACCCGGCCAGCTTCTCCACCTCGCCCGACCGGACCGCCTCCTCCAGCTGGTCCACCGTCTCGACCCCCAGCTCGGCGAACAGCTTCGCGGCCTTCTTGGGTCCCACGCCGTCGAGCTTCACGAGCACGGCGAGGGAGCGGGGGACCTCCTCGGCGACCTCCTCCAGCTGGGGGAAGCGCCCGGTCTCGACGATCGTCGTCAGGTGGGACGCCATGTCCTTCCCGATGCCGGGGAGGGCCTGGAGATCCTCGCCTTCCTCGACCATCCGGGCCACCGGGCGCGTGAGCGACTCGACCGTCCGGACCGCGTTGCGGTAGGCCCGGATCCGGAACGGGTTGGAGCCCTTGATCTCCAGGAGGTCGGCGAGCTCGTCCAGGAGCGCGGCGATGTCGGCGTTGGCCAGGCTCATCCGGGGACCTCCACGCCCGCCTCACGGAGCTTCCCCAGGAAGGCCTCCTCGTCCAGCACCGGCACGCCGAGCTCCACGGCCTTGTCGTACTTGGAGCCGGGATCGGAGCCCGCGACCACGAAGTCCGTGGCACCGCTCACCGAGCTCACCGCCCGCCCCCCGGCCGACTCGACCAGCTTCTTCGCCTGCGAGCGCGTCAGACGCTCGAGGCCCCCGGTGAACACCCACTTCGTCCCGGCCAGCTCGGTGCGGGCCGGCCCCTCGGGAGCCACGGGCTCGACGCCCCGTTCCAGGATGTGGTCGATCGCCTCGGCGTTCCGCTCGTCGGCGAAGAAGGCGGAGATGGCCTGGCTCATCACCGGCCCGATGCCCTCCACCGCCTCGAGCTCCTCCGGGGTCGCCCCGCGGATCGCGTCGAGCTCGCGGAAGTGGAGGGCCAGGACCCGCGCCACGGTGGCCCCGACCTCGGGGATGCCCAGGCCGAACAGGAACCGCCGGAGCTCGGGGCGCTTTCGACCCTGGATCCCGCCCACCAGGTTCTCCGCGCTCTTCCGCGCGAACCCGGGCAGCGCCTCGATCTGCTCGACGGTCAGGTCGAAGAGGTGGGCCAGGTCGGTCACGAGCCCGCGGTCCACCAGCACCGCCGCGGTCTCCTCGCCGAGCCCCTCGATGTCGAGGGCGTTCCGCGCGCCGAAGTGGACGATCCGGCCCTTGAGCTGGGCCGGGCACCCGAACCGGTTGGGACACACCGTGCGGGGGCCGTCCTGCACGACCGGCGTGCCGCACGCGGGGCACGCGTCGGGCATGGTGAAGGCGGGCCGCCGCTCGTGGCCCTCCTCCTCGATCCGCTCCACCACCTGGGGGATCACGTCGCCCGCCCGCTGGATCCGCACC
>JASFUL010000242.1:0-8177 GCA_050050315.1 Gemmatimonadota bacterium | reverse complement strand
GCGCGATGACGAACCGGGACGTGACGGACTTCCCATCCTCGCCCCCGGACCTCCGGGACATGCAGCGGCGGCCCGTCATGCAGGCGGTGGCCGGGATGGTCGGCTTCGAACAGCCCCTGACCGGGGACTTCGAGCCCCGTCAGGTGATGGTGGGGGGGGTGACGCCCAACGTCTTCGGGCTCCTGGGGGTGCGGCCCGCGCTGGGCCGGGACTTCCGACCCGCCGACGGTGATCCCCTGGGGCCGGACGTGGAGCCCGGAGACCCCGGGGCGGCCAACAACATCGCCATCCTCTCCCACGGCCTCTGGGAGCGGCGCTTCGGCGCCGACCCGGCCGTTGTGGGGCGGATCGTCGAGATCGGGGGGACCCCCCACGAGATCGTGGGCGTGATGCCCGAGGGCTTCGTGCTCCACCAGCCTCCCGAGTCCACGCTCCCCTCGTCCGTCGACGTGTGGGTGGCGCTGCGCCTCGACTACGACAACGCCCCCCGCAACAACGTCTTCCTGACGGTGCTCGGACGTCGGCGGCCCGACGTCTCGGTCGCCGACGTGCAGGCCGACATGCACCGGCTGGCCTCGGAGCTGCGGGAGCTGGATCCGGTGTGGTCCACGGCGGGCTACGAGATCGACGTGATCGGCCTGCAGGAGGACCTCACGGCGCACGTGCGACCCATCATCCTGGCGCTCGTGGGGGCGGTGGCGTTCGTGCTCCTGATCGCGTGCGCCAACGTCTCCAACCTCCTGCTGATCCGCGCGTCCTCGCGGGAGCGGGAGCTGGCGGTGCGGAGCGCGCTGGGCGGGAGCCGGGGCCGCATCGTGCGCCAGCTCCTGTCCGAGAGCCTCCTGCTGGCTGGCGCGGGCGCGATCCTCGGGGTCGCACTGGCGGCCGGGGGCATCGACCTGCTGGTGGCACTCCAGCCCGGCGATCTGCCGCGCATGGACGAGGTGGGGATCGACGGGGCCGTCCTGGCCTTCACGGGTCTCGCGACGGTCCTGGCCGCCGTGGTCTTCGGCCTCGTCCCCGCGGTCCGGGCGTCCCGCCCGGACCTGGCCGCCGCCCTCAAGGACCGGGGCTCGAGCGCCGATCTCGCGACCAGCCGCCTGTTGCGGAACGGGGTGGTCGTGGCCGAGGTGGGGCTCAGCCTGGCGCTCCTGATCGGGGCGGGTCTGATGGTCCGCAGCTTCGTCGAGCTCCAGCGGACCGATCCCGGCTTCGATCCCGGGGGCGTTCTCACGTTCGGCATCCAGATTCCCCAGGCGCGCTATCCGGACATCGATCAGCGCGTCTCCTTCGCTACCGTCCTCCAGGACCGGCTGGCCGGGCTTCCGGGCGTGACCTCGGTCTCGGCCGGGGTCCCGCTCCCTCTCGAGGAAGGCCTCTCCCTGAACGGCCGATGGGGCCTGGAGGACGCGTTGGCCGACGCGCAGGCGTTCAGACAGGCGGACTACCACGCGGTGCTTCCGGGCTTCTTCGAGACGCTCGGCACGCGGATGCTGGCCGGTCGCTCGTTCACCCGGGCCGAGTACGAAGAGGGCGCCGCCGTCGCGGTGATCGACAGGACGCTGGCCGAGATCGCCTTCCCGGATCGCTCCCTCGGCGACGTGCCCGGCGAGCGGATCCTGGTGCGGGTCACCACCCCCGACCCCGTCTGGGTCGACGTGATCGGGGTGGTCGAGCCCCAGCGCAACACGTCGCTCGCCGAGGAGGGTCGGGAGACGGTCTATTTCAACGACAAGTACTTCGGTTCCTTCGGGGTGCTGACGTGGGCCGTCCGCACCGGGGCGGACCCCATGGCGCTGGGCGAAGCCGTGCGCGCGGAGGTGGCGGCCCTGGATCCCCTGATCCCGGTCGACAACCTCCAGCCCATGACGGCCTTCCTGGATCGGCACCTGGTCCAGACCCGCTTCTCCCTGACGCTGATCGCCGTGTTCGGCGCCATCGCGCTGACCCTGGCCGCGGTCGGGCTGTACGGGGTGCTGGCCTACGCGGTGCGACAGCGCACGGCCGAGATCGGCGTGCGGATGGCGTTCGGCGCGGAGACCGGCAGCATTCTCCGGCTCGTCGTGGGGCAGGGGATGGCCCTGAGCGCTCTGGGCGTCGGGGTGGGGCTGGTCCTGGCCTTCGGGCTCAGCGGCGTGATGAGCACCCTCGTGGTGGGGATCTCCGCCACCGATCCCGTCACCTTCGGGAGCGTGAGCCTCATCTTCCTCACCGTGGCCGCGGTGGCGTGCCTCGTCCCGGCGTGGCGCGCCGCCCGGACCGATCCGGTCCGGGCGCTGCGCGAGGAGTGAGATCCGTCGCTATTCCGCGCCCAGCGTGCGCACGGGGTCCGTGCGCCCGGCGCGCCGGGCCGGGGCCCAGCTGGCCACGGCCACCGTCGTCATGAGGACCGCGGCGGAGGCCAGGAGAGCGAGGGGATCGGTGGGGCCGATCCCGAACAGACGGCTCTCCAGCAATCGGGCGGCCCACAGCGCTCCTCCGAGCCCCAGCGCCGCCCCGGCGGCCCCGAGGACCAACCCGTCCTTCAGAACGAGCCCCTGGACGCGGCCCGAGGGGGCCCCCAGCGCCATGCGGATCCCCATCTCCCGCCGCCGCCTGCCGACCGAGTAGAGGAGCGTCCCGTAGAGGCCCCCCGCCGCCAGCAGGAGGGCCACCGCTCCGAAGGCGGAGACCAGGATCGACTGGAAGCGGCTGGACGAGGTCGACCGCGTGCTCCATCGCGCCAGCGAGCGGACGGTGGGCACGGGCAGGTCGGGGTCCACGGACCAGACGGCCTCCCGGAGCGCCGGCACGACCGAAGTGCCCACCGCGGGGCCCACCCGGGCGGCGACGTGCAGGTGGGGGATGGGGAACGGCACGATGGCGGCGGGCACGTAGAAGGCCGGACGGAGCTCCTGGTCCAGCCCGTAGTGACGGACGTCCGCGGCCACGCCCCGCACGACGAACGTGCGGCCCTCCGAGCCCACGATCCGCCCCACGACGCCCTCGGTCGTGCCGAAGAGCCGGCGGGCCGTCTCTGCCGCAAGGACCACCGGCGTCGGCTCGGCGCCGCGGTCGGCCCGGGTCCAGCCGCCGCCGGCCAGGAGCTCGATCCCGAGTGTCGTGAAGTAGTCCGGGCTCACCGGATGGAAGTCGGCGACGAGCACCTCGTCGGGGCTCTCGGGGGACCACGTCCCGCCGGTCCAGCAGCAGCGGTTGCCGCCCGTGAACTCCAGGGGCATGGTCATGCCGAACGCGACGCTCCGCACGCCCGGGATGCCCGCGACGGCCTCGGCGATGGCGTCGCCCGTCCTCAGCCAGTCGGTTCCGTCCTCCAGCCCCGTCGGATCCAGGGGCACGGTCCACACGTCCTCGGTGTCGACCCCGGGATCGACCGACGTGAGGGTCGCGAAGCTGCGGACGAGGAGGCCGGCGGAGGTCACCAGCACGAGGGAGAGAGCCACCTCGGCCACGACGAGGCCGGAACGAACGGCCCTCGACCCGCGCCCGGCCGTGGCGCTCCGCCCTCCCGCCCGGAGCGCGTCGCCGGGGTGGCCCCTCATCGCCTGTGACGCCGGGAGCATCCCGAACACGATCGCGCTCAGGCCCGAGACCGCCACCGCGAACGCCACGACCCTGAGGTCGAGGGCCAGATGGCCCGTCGCGGACAGGTCCGGGGGACCCCAGCGGCTGAGCCCCGCCAGCGCCGCCCGGGCCAGCAGGATGCCTGCCGCACCGCCCAGGACGGCGACGACGAGGCTCTCCACCAGCAGCTGCCCCGCGAGCGCGCCCCGGTCCGCGCCCAGCGCGCGCCGGACGGCCATCTCCCGCACCCGTCCCAGCCCCCGGGCCAGGAAGAGATGGGCCACGTTCGCGCACGCCACCAGGAGGAGCAGCGTCACGGCCCCGAACAGGAGGTGGAGTCCCTGGCGGACCCGGTACATGGTGGCCTCGTGCAGGGACACCACCGGGAGCGTCCGCGTCGAGCCGTCCCGCCGCACGTAGTGCTCCGGCCAGGTCTCCGCCCGGCGGCGGGCCACGGCCGCGAGGGCGTCGCGGGCCGTCTCCAGGGTCACACCCGGCGACAGCCGGGCCACCAGCGACAGGACGCTGTGGTTGCGCGTCTGGAGCTCCTCGAGGGCCGGATCCAGGGGGCGCCAGAGATTCGGGCCGTCCGGGTCCGCAAGGACCTCGGGGGGTGAGAACTCACGCGACAGCACGCCCACGACCGTCAGCGGCTCGCCGTCCACCCGGATGGTCCGACCGAGGATGTCCGGGTCCGCGCCCCACACGTTCCTCCACGCGTTCCATCCCAGCACCACCGTGCGCCGGTCCGGATAGTCCGACCCGTCGAGCAGGCGGCCCATTCCGGCGTGGGCTCCGAGGACGCGGAAGAAGTCCCGGTTCACCAGGATCTGCTGCATGCGCCTCGGCTCGTCGAGACCCGTCACGATCGCGTCCCTGCCGAACGAGGCGGCCCATTCGCTGCCGATGCCCGTCTCCTGGAAGTCCTGGAAATCCGGGCCCGAGTGGGAACCGTTCTGGACCACCACCAGGCGTTCGGGCTCCGGGTACGGAGGGGGGCGGAGGAGGACGTGATCGACGAGTGTGAAGATCGTCGTCACGGCCCCGACCCCCACCGCCACGAGTGAGAGCGCCAGGAGCCCGAAGCCCGGGTTCCGCAGCAGAGCCCGGATGCCCTGTCTCGCGTACCGCGCCGTCCCGTCCATCCATCCCCCTCCGTCGGGGCCCCGGCCGTGCCCGGAGCCGTGCGTGCCTCCACCCAGCCTCTCCCTCGCCGTGTCCCACCACTCCCGGGCCAGTGCCCCCGGAATGCGCCGGAGCGCCCGGACCACGGTCGCCCGCCGCCGGTGGGGGGACGGCTCGCGCTCGACCAGCTCCCGGAGCGTGGCCGCCGCCGACTCCGCCTCTTCCTCCCGGAACGCCCGGGGAAACGCGCGCAGGAGGGTCGCGTAGAGGGACAGTCCGGCGCGCTCGAGCCGGTTCACGCCTCGCCCGTCCCGATCGGTCGCGCCCAGGCCAGGACCCTCTCGAGGCGGTCCACCTCGGCGGCCACCACCCGCCGTCCGTCCGGGGTGAGTCGGAAGTTGCGGCGGCGCGCGTCCTCAGGGTCCGTCTCCTCCATCTCCTCCACCCACCCGTCGCGTCGCATGCGGCGGAGGGTCCGGTAGAGGTTCGCCGGATCGAGCAGGACGGCGGCCCCGGAGCGCTCTTCCACCGCCTTGACGATGCCGTAGCCGTGGAGTGGGCCGTCGGTCAGCACCAGGAGAACGAGGAGGTCCCTGGGCGAGAGCGGAAGCGACTCGTTGGTTTCCACGCGCCTTTCCTGGTCAGTCGTCTATAGGTGGACTGACCTATATGTCGATCCACACTCAGTAGGACCGGCCATCCGTGGAAAGGGTTGCACGGGACCCGTCTCAGGGGCGGAGACCGACCTCGGAGAGGGGGATCCGGTAGATGTCGGCGCTCCCGCGCCGATGGCTCGTGAAGTAGATCCAGCCGCCGTCCGGGGAGAGGGTGGGCCCGTACTCGTACTCTTCCGAGTTCACCGGTGCCGGAAGGTGCTCGGCGTCCCCCCAGCCTTGGTCCGACCGGCGCACGAGAAAGAGGTCGTCGCCCCCGAGGCCGTCCGGGTGGTCGGTGATGGCCAGGATCATCCAGCCCTCGTCCGGCCCGACGAGAAGGTCGGGCTGGCTGCGCTCGTCGTTCACCGGCAGGGACTCGGGATCGCCCCACCCGTCGGCCAGGCGGGGGATCCGGTACACGTCGCTCCGGCCGAGCCCGGGCTCACGGTCGGACGCTACGTACAGGGCCCGGGGGGTGATCGCCGGGTGGATGTCCTGGGCCGGCGAGTTCACCGGGGGCGGGAGCAGCCGGGGCTCGGACCAGCCTCCTCCCGACCGCCGCTCCACCGCCCACACGTTCATGTCGCCTGGCGAGCCGCCGGGGTCCCGGGGCCGGTTCGAGGTGAAGTAGAGCGTCGCGCCGTCGGGTGAGAACCGGGGAGCCCGGTCCCCCCAGCGTCCCGAGAAGGGCGCGGTCTCGGCGTCTCCCCAGGAAGCGCCGTCGGCGAGCGCCCTCAGGATCGTCTGGTCCTCGAAGCTCCCTTCGTAGATCGAGAACCAGAGAGACCCGTCCACCGGGTCGACGGCCGGGAACGTCTCGTTGCGCCCTTCGAGGGACAGCCGACCCGGGGCGACGATCTCCGGCGGCGTGGGGACCGGCGCGTGGTCGGGTCGGGCGACCGCGGTGGGGTAGCCGGCGGTCCCTTCGCCCTCCGGCGCCGAGTACTCCCGCGAGGGGCCCGGGGCGAGCGGGGAGGCGATCAGGACCGCCACCAGCGAAGCCAGCGCCGCCCGCGTCACGGGAGGCTGTCACCCGACCCGCGGACGAGCCTGGCCGCGTCGTCGATGGCGTCGCTCACCGCGTCGAGCGTGCCGGCGATCTCGCCCACGAACTCCTGGGCCTCTTCCCAGTCCCGTTCCTCGATCCCTTCGCGCACCCCGGGGAGCGTCTTGACGCCGTACCCCGTGTAGAAGCCCGGGGCGTAGATCATGTGGCGGAACCAGGGACGCCGGGGCAGGCCCTCCTCGCGCGTCATGAGGCGCTCCGTGGAGACGAGGACCCGGTTCAGGCGCTCCGGGACGCCCGGGGCGAGTCCCCGGTCCGCCATGGCCGCGGCGAGCGACCGGTCGTAGGCGGCGGCCGCCTCGCGCAGCGCCGCGACGGCGTTCTGCAGGGGGGCGAAGTTGAGGTAGGGAACGGCCTCCTCGGCTTCCGGGGGCACGAACGTCTTCGTCGGGTCCGCCGCGAGCCGGTACGCGTCCATCTCCACGAGCCGGTTCCGCCGCTCCGCCTCCTGGCGGAGCCGGTCCGCCAGCGCCATGACCTCGTCCAGGTAGTCCTCGACCTTGTCGGCGAAGTTGCCGAACCGGAGCGGCACCACGTCGGCGTCGGCCAGCCGGAGCGTCGCCCTCCCCGTGACGCGAGCGAGCGTCACGCCGTAGCGGAAGCCCGGGTCGCCGAAGCGGGTGTAGTAGTCGTACGAGTCGTACTGGGAGTGGTAGCTGCCTCCGCCGCTCTCTCCCCCGAAGCCGAGGTTGAGCGAGGCGATCCCCAGGTGCTGGAGGAAGGGCGTGTAGTCCGACCCGGAGCCCAGGGGGGAGATGTCCAGGTCCCCTCCGCCGAGGGCGCTCTGGTCGCCCCTCACCGCCCGGGCCGCCTGGCCGCGCTTCCACACACTCACCCCGGTCTCCGGGTCGTCGACGTCCTTGCCGAGCTCGTTGGCGAACCGTTCGAGGGTGTGCGAGCCACCGACGCCCAGGAAGCCCCGACCGGTGCCGTCGGTGTTGATGTAGGCGACGGCCTTCTCACGGAGCTCGTCGGCGTGGTCCTCGGCCCACTCGGTGGAGCCCAGCAGCCCCGGCTCCTCCGCGTCCCACGCCGCGTAGACGATGGTCCGCTTCGGGCACCACCCCTCCCGGGCCAGCTCACCGACGACCCGGGCCTCCTCCATGAGCGCGACCAGCCCGCTGATGGGGTCACCCGCGCCCATGGCCCACCCGTCCCGGTGGTTGCCCCGGATCACCCACTCGTCGGGGGACTCGCAGCCGGGAAGCACCGCCACCACGTTCTGGGCCGCCTCCATCTTCCAGTCGAACTGGAGCCTCACGCGAACGCGGGCGGGTCCCGGGCCCAGGTGATAGGTCACGGGGAGCGCGCCCCTCCACGCCGCCGGTGCGACGGGGCCCTCGAGGGCTTCGAGCAGAGGCAGGGCGTCTCCGTACGAGATGGGGAGGACCGGGATCTTCATGATCGTCGGGGACTCCTCGACCGTGTACCGCTCGGCGTCCTCGGTGGCCCCCACGCCGGGCGTCAGGGGATCGCCCGGGTAGCGGGGCATGTCCGCGACCGACCCCCGCTGGACGCCCTGCTCCATGCGGTAGGGACCCTCGGGGTAGACGTCACCCTGGAAGTACCCGTCGTCGCGCGGGTCCGAGTACAGGATCGTCGCCAGGGCCCCGTGCTCCGCCGCCACCTTGGGCTTGATGCCCCGCCACGAGCCTCCGTAGCGGGCGAGGACGATCTTGCCCTCGACGTCGATGCCGCGTCGCTCGAGCTCCTCGTAGTCGTCGGGAACGCCGTAGTTCACGTAGACCAGCTCGCCCGTGACGTCG
>JASFUL010000241.1:0-8179 GCA_050050315.1 Gemmatimonadota bacterium | reverse complement strand
GTGGGTGCCCCGGTGGTCCGGAGCATCGACGATCCGGCGCTCCGGCGTGACCTCTTCCGGGCGCTGGGCGAGCAGTCCCGGAAGGCCGGGTGGGCCGCCATCGCCGTCCTCCTGGTGACGGGCGTCCTGAACCTGGGGTTCCGGGGCGTGCTCGCGTGGGACGTCCTGGGCGACCCCGACTTCTGGGCCACGCCCTACGGCCGCGCCCTGGCGTGGAAGCTCGCCGCGGTGACGGTCATGCTGACCGTGCAGGCCGTCCACGACTTCGTGCACGGGCCCCGGGCCAGCCGTGCCACGCCCGGCTCTCCGGAAGCGCTGGCGCTGCGACGCAGGGCGGCCCTTCTCGCGCGGCTCAACGCCGTCGTCGGGTTGGGCCTCGTGTACGTGGCCGTCCGCCTCGCCCGGGGAGGGCTGTAGACGGCGTCCTCCCGCCGGGGGCCGTCCCGGGAACCGGGCTGGGGTCGCGTCGAAGCTAGCCGGCTTCGGCCACCGCTCGCAGGATGTCCGTGGTGGTGACGATCCCCACGCACCGCCCGTCCTCGGTGACCACGGCCCGATGGATCCGCCCGCGGAGGAGGAAGTTCGCCAGGTCCCGGATCGTGGTGGTGGGCTGCACCGTGAACGGGACGGGCGTCATGATGTCCTCGACGGCCATCTCGTCCATGGGGCCGCCCCCGACCTCGTCGCCCAGGGCGGGGACGATCGTCGATCCCTCCTCGGGCAGGAAGTAGTCTCCGTAGACCGGCTCGGGCTCGTCGTCCCCGGCCTCCTCGTCCCAGGGCACTCCGGGCGTGTCGAGGAACGAGATGGGCATGGCCCGGAGGTCGGGCGCCTCGCTGGCGAGACGCACCACGTCGCTCGTCGACACGACGCCGATGAGGCGGCCGTCCGCGGCCGTCACCGGAGCCCCGCTGATGCCCTGCTCCGACAGGATGCGCGTCAGCTCCCTGACCGAGAGCCCGGGAGCCACGGTCGTCACGTCCGTCTGCATGATGTCCCGGACCGGACGGTCGAGCGAAGTCGAACTCGCGGGCGCGTTCATGATCCCATGCTCCCATGTGTATGAGTAGCGACCGGCCTGATGCCACGATGCGGCAGTCCTGCCCAGTGGCCGGTCGGGTCTGCGATCCGTCGTCGCCGCCGGCGACGACGTCCCGGGGAGGGGTCGGCCTCAGTGGCGCCCCGGGCGATAGAGGAAGACGGGCCGGTGCGCGCCGCGCACCACCTTGTCCGCCGTGCTTCCCAGGAAGGCCCGGCTCATTCCGGCCCGGGCGTGCGTGGCCATCGCGATCATCCCCGCGTCCACCTCCTCCGCGGCCCTCAGGATGCCATGGCCCGCCTGGGTGTCGACCATCGCCTTCGTATCCACCTGGAGCCCTCGCTCCCGGAGGCGTGCGGCGATCCGATCCAGCGCGTCGCGGGCCGAGACCCGGGCGTCCTCCACGACGTTCTGGTTCATCTGGACGGTGTGGGGCAGGTAGGGCGAGGCGATCTCGAGAGGGTAGGCGATGATCTGGGTCAGGTACAGCGAAGCCTCGAAGAGGCGGGCCAGCTCGGCCGCGTGATCGAGAACGCCCTCGCTGAAGTCCGACCCGTCCAGCGGGACCAGGATGGTGTCGATACCGACATCCTCCTTGAGGTCGACCGCTTCGTCGGCGTCGGGCGTGACGAGGAGGACCGGGCAGGGCGAGTGGCGCACGAAGTGGTCCGCGACGCTTCCGAGCCAGGCCCGACTCAGGGGCCCCCGACCGTGGGTGGCCATCACCAGCAGGTCGGCCTCGACCTCTTCCGCGCGACGCTCGAGCTGTGCCGCGACGCTCCCGCTGAGCACCACGGTGTTCGCGTCGCATCCCGTGAACCCGAGTCGCCGGTCCACCTCCTCCAGGTAGTGCTCCGACCACTCCTGCGCGGAAGCCTCCCAGTCGGCCTGGGCGAAAGCCGGGACCGGCTCGTGCACCGTCACCAGCTCGAGGGATCCGGAAGCCCGCCGCCCGACGGCGCAGGCGAGGGGGAGGGCCGCCTCGGCGAAGGCCGAGCCGTCCAACGGGACGAGCACCTTGTCGAACACCAGTCCTCCTCGTGTCCCGGGGAATCCCTATGTTCCTGCAGGTCGACGACCTGCTAGACGATGGCGTGGCGCCGCGCCGGCTCCTCCTCGAGAATGCCGAGCTCCGCCGCGATCCGTGACCGCGCGGCCACCTCGCTGGACCACGGCGTCCCCTTCCAGGGCAGCTCCACACGCACCTTCGTTCCCCTACCCGCGGACGACGCCACGGTTACGGTCCCGCCCGCGTAGGAGGCGCGCTCCTGCATGCCCGAGATCCCCAGCCCGGTGGGAGGAGTCCGGAGCTGGAGCAGTGGATCGAAGCCGTGGCCGTCATCGCTGACCTCCGCCGCGAGCCGCTCGGCGTTCGCGCTGAATCGCACGTCGACGGAGCGGCCACCGGAGTGGATGACCGAGTTCGTCACCGCCTCCTGGAGGATCCGGAACAGCACGATGGCGGTGCCGGGGTGCAGCCCCTTCTCCTGGAGCGATCCGTGGACCGTCACCCGGATGTCCCGGCCCTCCGTGAGGGTGCGCGCATGAGCCTCCAGCGCCGCCTGGACGCCCAGCTCGTCGAGCTCCGGGGGACGCAGGCGGCGGGCCAGCGCCCGGATCTCGTCCAGCGTGGCGGCGACCTCGTCGCGGATCTCCTCGTAGTCGTCGGGGTCGAAGTCGTCGGCATCGTCCACCCGACGGGTGGCCAGGCGCAGGCGGATCATGACGCCCGCCAGCGACTGCGCCGGTCCGGCGTACAGCTCGTGGGCGATCCGTTCGCGCTCGCGCTCCTCGGCGTCCAGGATGCGTCGGGCGAGCTCCTTCTGCCTCCGGCGGCCTGCCTGGAGCGTGTCCATCATCCGGTTGAAGAGGACGATGAGCGATCGGGTGCTCTGGTCGGCGAGGCGGGACATCGGCACGCGGGCCGAGAGATTGCCCTGTCGGACCCGCTCCGCGGTCTCTTCGAGCCCCACCAGGGGCGAGAGGGCCAGGCGAACGACCACGGCGTTCAGCAGGGTGGTCACGGCGAGGGTCGCGATCACGAAGAGGGCCAGGGCCAGGGCCAGGCCTCCGGCCAGGGGAGCCTGCGTGAGCGCCTGCGTCAGCAGGAAGGCGCTCACGCCCGCCATCAGCGCGAGGACCGTATTGGCGAGGACGATCTTCAGGAAGACGGGGACCCGGAGGAATCGGTCGACGAGCCCGTCCCATCCGGAGTCGGCGCCTCCGCCGGGGGGACCCGGGGAGGTCCCCGTCCGGGTGTCGTTCTCGGTCGATGACATCGGTCCTCCAGGCCCCGAGGCTTCCTGACGCCTCGCGGGTGGCACGAGGGCGGTGCGAGAGATTGGCGGGCGCCCCTCCCGGTCACGCCCGGCACCCGTAAATTGGGAGGGGCGCGTCGCGCAGGCTGTCGGGCAAGGCGAGCGGCGGCATGTGGGAAAATTCCGCACATCGAGGGAGCTAACAGCTTGAGCGAGTCGTCGCAGGAGCTCTATCGCGCCATCTTCCAGGCGTCACCGGACGGCGTCCTGATCGTGGACGAGGAAGGCACGATCCGTGACCTGAATCCGAGAGCCGAGCGGCTGTTCGGGTACGGGCGGGACGAGCTGGTCGGGCAGAAGGTCGAGCTCCTGGTGCCCGAGGCAACGCGGGAGGGGCACGTGGCGCAGAGGGAGGCGTTCACCGAGCGGGCCCATCCTCGGCCGATGGGGGTCGGTCTCGACCTCCGCGGTGTGACGAAGGACGGCGACCCGGTCCCGCTGGAGATCAGCCTCAGCCCCCTCGAGACGGAAGAGGGCGGGCTCGTGATCGCCGCCGTCCGGGACATGACCCAGCGCAAGCGGCTCCGCGACTTCGGAACCGGGGCGCTGCGCGCGTCCGAGGAGGAGCGCCAGCGGATCGCTCGGGAGCTCCACGACGACACCGCCCAGCACCTCGCGACGCTGCTCGTGCAGATCGAGGTGCTCCAGCGCGCCGAAGGTGACGTCGACTGGCAGGTGCATCTGGACAACTTCCGCCAGGAGCTCAAGGCCTGCGCCGAGGGCGTGAGGCGGATCGCCCGGGGGCTTCGTCCCCCCGAGCTCGAGGACGCCGGCGTCGAGGCCGCCCTGCGCTCCCATCTGCGGGCCGTCCAGGAGGTCACGCCGATCCGGATGGAGATCGACCTGCAACCCGTCGACGCCTTGCTCGACTCGGACACGAAGCTCGTGTTGTACCGGATCGTACAGGAGGCGGTGTCGAACGCCGCCCGGCACGCGGCCGCGAGCACGCTGTGGATCGAGGTCGCGAGGGACGGGCGTGAGGTGGTCGCGAAGGTCCGGGACGACGGCGCCGGATTCCGACCCGAGACGGATCTCGACGGCGGAGGGCTCGGGCTCGTTGGGATGCAGGAGCGGGCCGTGATGGTCGGGGGCCGGGTTGCGGTCAGGAGCCGGCCGGGCGAGGGTACCACGGTGAACGTGCGGATTCCCGTCGATCCGGCGGTCCGCCTGGGACCCGATGGAGAGGGAGTGGAGGCCGAGCATGTCTGAGACGACGATCCTGCTGGTCGACGACCACGCCATGTTCCGAGCGGGCATCAAGGCGCTCCTCGAGTCGGAGCGGAACATGGAGGTCGTCGGCGAGGCCTCCACCGGTGACGAGGCCGTCGACGAGGTCCGGGCCCTCAAGCCGGACGTGGTCGTGATGGACCTCTCGATGCCCGGCTCGAACGGGCTGGAGGCGACCCGCCGGATCGCGGCCCTCGGGTTGGACACGAAGGTGCTCGTGCTCACGGTCCACGCGGAGGAGGAGTACCTGGTCCCGGTCGTGGAGGCCGGAGCGAGCGGGTACCTGACCAAGACCAGCGCCGACCGTGACCTGGTGGAGGCGATCAAGGTCGTGGCACGGGGTGAGGTGTACCTACCGCCCAAGGCCACCAAGCTCCTCCTCCAGCAGTACAAGGCCAGCGAGACGGACGAGCAGGCCGGCCTCCACGACCTGAGCGCCCGGGAGCAGGAGGTGCTGGCACTGACGGCCGAGGGCTACAGCTCGCGGGAGATCGGCCAGAAGCTCTTCATCAGCCCGAAGACGGTGGACACCTACCGGGCACGCATCATGGACAAGCTCGGTCTGAACCACCGCTCCGAGCTGGTCCGTTTCGCCCTCCGAGTGGGCCTCCTCAAGCAGATGTAGCGGCGGCGGGGGCTTTCCCGCCGCCGCCGGAGCGTCGGCCGTGGGAGATCTCCCCCCGGGCTCGAGTGTGGGATGCCCGACTCGCCCCGAACGGGCCCGATCCCGAAGATCCCGGTCCGGGAGGCTCCCGGGACCTGCGCTTGCATTCTGGTGGTGAAAGGGCCAGGATGGGCCCGGTTCCCCTCCGAGCAACCGCTGAAAGCGACTTCACGATGAGCCTTCTCAAGCTGTTGGGGGGCATGGCGCTCCTGGTCGTGGTCGGAGCCCCGATGGTCTGGTACCTGTGGGAGGTCCTGACCCAGCTTCTGGCGGGCACCCTCGACGCGAGGTCCCTCCTGATCGCCGTTCCGGTCCTCGTCGTCTTCCTGGCATTCCTCTGGTTCGTGTCACGGACCGTTCAGAACTGGGATCGGCGGTGGAGCGCCTGAAGCGCGCGAGCCGTCGACCCGGACACCCCGAGCAAGGAGCGAACCCGCGATGACCGATCAGACCGGTCCCGGAGAGGGTCCGGGCTCCCCCGACACCGAAGGTTCCGGGCTCTCCCCCGACGAAGAGCCGGTCACGACGGGGACGCTCTTCGTCATGCTGCTCTTCCTCATGGCCCTCGGGGGCATGTGGGCTCTCATGTACATGGTTCTCCTGGAGCGGTAGATGGCCATGCGCGTCCACCACTACGAGAAGGCCTTCCTCTGGCTCGGCGCGGTGATGCTGGTGGTCTTCGGGATCACCCTCATCATCACGTCGGTGGCCATGGGCATCCATCTGCCCGGACAGGTGCAGCGGCTGGATCCGTCCGAGGTGCGCCAGATGGAGCCCTTCGACGACCCGGGCGTCTTCCAGACCGGCGAGAACGAGTACCAGGTGGTGCTGCTGGGCTTCGCGTGGGCGTTCCAGCCCAACGAGATCCGCGTCCCGGCGGGGGCGGAGGTGACCTTCGTCGCGACGTCGACGGACGTGATCCACGGGCTGCACATCGAGAAGAGCCGGGTCAACATGATGCTCATTCCGGGACAGGTGGCCCGGAACACGTACGTCTTCAAGGAACCGGGACGGTACCTGATGGTCTGCCACGAGTTCTGCGGGAGCGGGCATCACATCATGTCCGGTGAGGTGATCGTCGAATGAGCGCCGTGACCACCACCGGAGCGACGGTCGTCCAGGACCCGGGGGGATACGAGGTACCGGTCACGCAGAAGCGGTACCTGCGCTGGACGATCTACATCGGCTACGCCGCCCTGGCGGCCGGCGTCGCCCACGGCCTCGCCCAGGCGCTCTCGTACGCCGGCATCAACATCCTGCAGTACTTCCCGGCGCTCCGGAGCTACTACCAGGGGCTCACGGCCCACGGGGTGGCGAACGCGCTGATCATGACCTTCGCGTTCTCGAACGGCTTCCTGCCCCTCCTGACGGCCCGGGCCCTCAGCCGACCGATGAACACCGGTCTCGTGGTGACCTCCTTCGCCACCCTGGTGCTGGGCAACCTGCTCGTCATCTACGCGGTGACGACCAACCAGGCGAGCGTGCTGTACACGTCCTACGCGCCCCTGCAGGCGCACTGGACGTACTACGCCGGGCTCGTCCTGGTGGTGGTGAGCACCTACATGGCCACCGTCAACATGTGGCTCTGCATGAAGGGCTGGCGGCGGCACCACCCCGGCGAGCGGATCCCCCTCCTGGCCTTCATCAGCGTCGTCTCCTACAGCATGTGGTGCCTGGCCTCGATCGGGGTCGCGGTGTCCTTCCTCGGCTTCCTGCTCCCCTGGTCGCTGGGGATCCTCGAGTTCGTCGATCCGCTCTTCAACCGGACGCTTTTCTGGTTCACCGGACACGCCATCGTGTACGCGTGGCTCCTGCCCGCGTACGTCTCGTGGTACGCCCTCGTCCCGAAGCAGGTCGGGGGGAAGGTGGTCAGCGATCCGTTGACGCGGGTCGTGTTCATCATGTTCCTCCTCCTGTCGATTCCCACCGGCTTCCACCACCAGTACACCGATCCGGGCATCAGCACCGGGATGAAGACGCTGCACGCCGTCCTGACGTTCGGCGTGTTCTATCCGAGCCTCGCCACGGCCTTCAGCGTGGTGGCGGCCCTGGAGATCGGCGGCCGCAAGCGCGGTGGGACGGGGCTGCTGGGATGGGTCCGGGCCCTCCCCTGGGGTGACCCCTCGGTGGCCGCCCAGGTGCTCGCGATGTTCACCTTCGTGTTCGGCGGGATCACCGGGCTGATCAACGCCAGCTACACCATCAACCAGGTGGTGCACAACACGACGTGGGTGCCTGGCCACTTCCACATGACCGTCGGGAGCGCGGTGGCGCTGACGTTCATGGGCATCGCCTACTGGCTGATCCCGTACCTTACGGATCGGCAGCTCTGGGGCCGCAAGCTGGCCGTCGCGCAGGCCTGGGTCTACACGATCGGCGTGCTCATCTTCGCCCGAGGCATGATCTCCGGCGGTCTGAACGGGATGCCTCGGCGCAGCTTCTTCGCCGAAGCGACCTACGCCGACCAGATCGACGGCGTGGCGCTCGCCGGGGCGCTCACGGGCATCGGCGGGAGCCTCATGACCCTGGGAGCCGTGCTCTTCTTCGTCGTGATCGCGATGACGATCGTCGCGGGCCGGAAGGGGGAGGGGCCGGACGACATCCCGGTGAGCGAGACGCTGACCGGCTCGGCGACCGAGGGATGGGAGCTGAAGCTCGACAAGATCGGCCTCTGGGTCCTCGCCGCGATCGTTCTCATCCTGATCGCCTACGGGCCCTTCCTCCTCACGTATCTCCCCCCGAACCTGGTGTCGCCCGGCTACCGGTTCTTCTGACGAGACGGCCGCGCCGGTGCGACCTCCCCGACGCGCGAAACGCCGACCCGCGGCGCGGGTCGGCGTTTCGTGTCTCCGCCGGGGGACGGGCTCCCCCCGGATCTAGATCCAGCAGTCCCCGGACTGACTCGTGGTTGCTGGCAGGGAGGTCTCCCAC
>JASFUL010000240.1:0-8195 GCA_050050315.1 Gemmatimonadota bacterium | reverse complement strand
CGTAGCTTATGACCGACGGGCTCCGGCCGAAAGGGTCGTGGGGACGCTCGAACCACTGCTCGGTGGTGAGGAAGCGCCCCATGGCGTCGACGATCTCGGCGGCCGGAGCCACGACCTTGTAGTGGATGGTCTGGGCGAGGCCGTCGTCGTAGCGGACGGTCACCCGGGCGCGCCCCCAGCGACGGCCGCGCACGTCGTACGCGAGCCGTCCGTCCGGCGTGGACCCGGCGAGCGTCAGGTCGAGAGCCCCCTCGGGCTCCACCCCGACGGAGCGTACGGGGCTGTCGTGCCGCAGGAAGAGCCTCGCCTCGACGTCGGTGGGCACGACGTAGCCGGGCACGCCCACCGCCACCGGACGCCCGTGCTCGGCCAGCGTGGCCTCGATCTGGCGGATGCCGGGCGACAGGAGGAACGCCACGCCGTACGTCCGACTCTCTCCCGGCTCCAGCATCCCCGACGTGGGCGGGTTCCAGGGCTCGGTCTCGCTCCATTCGCTCTCCGCCCACGCCCGGCTGTGGGCCATCCACTCGTAGAAGCCCTCGAAGGTGATGCCCCGGGGCGTCGGGTCCGAGGGGAGGGGACGGTAGGCCTCGAAGGGGGTTCCGGGCTCGGGGACGACCAGGAGCGCCGAGCCCTCGCCCCGGAGCCGGGTGACCTGCAGATAACCCGCGTCCATGCCGACGTACGGGTCGTGGAACGACGCCACCCGGTGAGCCTCCTCCAGGGAGCGCCCCGTGAGGATGTTGTCGAACACGAGGGGAATCCCCAGCGCGCCGATCTCCACGGGTCCGTCGGAGCGGTTCGTGAGCTCGAAGCGGAGCGAGAGGGTGCCGTCCACCCGCTCCCACGTGCGCACGATCCGGAGGGGGATGTCTTCGGGGAGCGTCGGCGCCAGGTCGGCGGTAGCCAGGACGTTCCCGCTGGCGGGGAGCGCCCGCACCGGCCGCCGGGCCACGGCGGTCGAGTAGGAGCGCCATCCGTCCGCCGAACCGGTCCGAAGTCGGAGGTTCAGGTCACCGAGGTGGACGTACCGGTCCGCAGCCCGCTCGTCGAGCCGGTCGGACGGGGTGAAGTCGAAGGTCGGCTCCCCGGTGGGCTCCAGCCCCGCCGCCGTCTGGGAGGCCCGCACGAGGCGGAGCGTGAGGGATGGCGTCTCGAACGTCACGACGCCCCGCTCGAGGCCGAGTGTCGGGGTGGAGTCGGCCGGGGGACGTTGGGCAGCGACTGCGACGGGAAGGAGCGAGAGGGCGTACAGGGAGAGGGCCGGCGTGCTCGCGAGCCGGCGCTTCCCGGGGCGCGCGTTCCTCGACACGCGGTGGGAACCGCGCTTCAGGCTTCGACCTGGTAGATCTCCCGGCGCCCGCTCTCCACCAGCTCGTGGTACCCGGCCATGGCGGACTTCATGCGCTCGTCCGACATGATCGCCGACAGGGCTTCCATGAAGGTCTCCATGCTCTCGTGCTCCGCCTCGAGCACGAGCGTCCAGAAGCGTTCTCCGCTGATGTCGGTGTACATCCGGAAGGGCGTCATCCCCGCCTCCTCCATGGCCTCCGCCACGGACCCGAACTTCTCCACGAGATCCCTCACCTTGCCCGGCCTGCAGTGCAGCACGTCCCGAACCATGATCACGATCACTGCTCCCGGCGGCCCATGGCCGCCTGCGGGTGACCCGGGGCGCCGGGTCACGTGTCTCGTCATCCTCGAGCTGTCCAAGATGGGAGGCGGGGACGGCGGACGCGAGGACGGCCCGCGCGGGCCGATGCTTCCGGGTGCCGAATCCTCTTGACCGACGGGCCGTCCGCAATAAATTTAGTCTAGCCTAATTTTTGGATGCTACCCATGGACTCGGTCCGCTACATCATCGGAGTGCTGTTGGTGGTCGGCCTTCCGCCGGCCCTGATCTGGTGGTTCGTCGTCCATCCCTTCGTCGGCTTCTGGCGCCGTGTCGGCGTCAAAGCGACGCTCGCCGTCATGACCGTGATGTCGCTCACCGTAATGTGGGGCCTGTTCCTCGTGAGAGAGCCCCTGCTCGGGGCCGACCTGGGCACCCACTGGACCCTCGTGACGGTCGGCGCCGTGCTGCTCGCCGCCGCCGCATTCGTGGGTTATCAGCGTAGGCGCCACCTGACCGTCGCCATCCTCGCCGGCGTTCCGGAGCTGGAACGCGGGCCCGAGCGCCGTGGCTCGCTGCTGACCGAAGGTCCGTACGCCCGCGTGCGTCACCCCCGCTACGTGGAGGTGGTCCTGGCCGTGTTCGGCTACGCGTTCATCTCCAACCACGCGGGGGCCTACCTGATGGCCCTGGCCGCGCTTCCCGTGCTCCATGCAATCGTGCTGCTGGAGGAACGGGAGCTGCTGGACCGCTTCGGCTCGCAGTACGACGAATACCGCAGGAACGTGCCCCGCTACCTGCCGCGGTGGGAGCGCTCGTAGCGGGCTCCTCTCTGGCACGCCCTGGTCCGACGACGTGCCGGGGCCTGATCCGAGGCCCTCACGCCCGGGGCTCGTCCTCGCGACCCGAGGGGTTGGCGACCCGCGATGCCCGCGACAGCTGACGCTCGCGCAGCCACGCTCCCGCCACCGCCCCGGCCGCGCCCACGAGACCAACGGCTCTTCCGTACCACGTGGGGATGCCGGAACCTGCGTCGGGCTGTCCTCCCGCCAGGGACAGGACGAGCATGATCACGGCCAGGCCGAGCCCGTGCAGGAGAGCTCTCCGCCCGGCCACGAGCCCCGCGAGCCAACCGCCCAGGAATCCGCCAGCGAAGGTGTAGGCGAGGTTCACCGAGAGGTAGGGCCCCGTCGGCGGGGCGCTCCAGTCCCCCCCGAAGAAGATCCACACGGCCACGACCGTCAGGACCGCCACGGTCACAGCCGCGGCCACCAGTCCGGCGATCACGGCGCCGAGGGTCCTCAAGATCATCGTTCTTCTCCTGGGAGTGGGTCGCCGCGTCGGCGGACAGGACGTCCGCGCTCGAGCGCGACCGCCGACGCCATTCCGCGGACGGTCAGGAAGAGCCCCGCGCACAGCCCGCCGAGTGGCACGCCTCGCCAGTCGACCGAGGTCGCGGCTCGCCTCCGGTCCGTCACGGGAGGCTCATTTGGCCCCGAACTCGACGACGAGCTCGTCACCCTCACCATACGCTTCGCCGTGATACCCACCCCAGGCTCGCCGGACGGCGAAGCCGTGCAACTCGACCAGCGCCAGCAACTCCTCGGGGTAGTAGCACCGCATGGCGATCTCCAGCACCGCCTCCTCCACCACCTCTTCACCCTCGAAGCGGCGGTAGACGAGCTCCGGGTAGAGGACGAGCCGCTCGGGGTCGATCCGGGCACGGCGGTCGTAACAGGCCACCCGCCCGTCCGCCGTCTCCACCTCCCAGGCCAGGTGCTCCTCTTCCGACACCCACTCGGCACGCATCGCGTCGGGGTCGCGATTCGGGCGGAACGCATTCAGGATGCACCGCCCACCTGGGTCGAGATGGGCGCCGATGCACCGGAAGAGACCTTCGACCTCGGCGTCCGTCTCGAGGTTCTGAAGCACCCGGAACGGGGCGATGACGTAGTCGAAGCGCGCCGGCAGCCCGAACGACGAGATGTCGCCGACCTCGATCCGGACGCGCTCCTCCAGACCCGCCGCGGCCACCTTGGCCCGGGCGATCCGGACCATCGCCTCGGAGCGGTCCAGCCCGTGGACCGAGGCGCAACGCATCGCGAGCGGAACCGCCACCCGACCCGTTCCACACCCCAGCTCGAGAACGCGCGACGCCGCCGAGGGGAGCCTCTCGACGTAGAAGGGGAGGTCGTCCGGCCTGTTCGGACTCAGGTCGTAGAAGCTGGCGGCGTCGGCTCGCAGGTCGTTCACGGGATCCTCGTCCACGGCGCTCGGCGGGTCGCTCCGTACATCTGCACTCCGATCGGGCCGAGGACAAGCGGCTGGCATCCCGGAAGCGGGACTGGCATTGTGCCAGGTGCACTCACAGCCGCCCCTCCCGGGAGCTCGTCATGGAGTACGTGAAGCTCGGTCGCACGGGCCTGGAGGTCTCCCGTCTCTGCCTGGGCATGATGTCGTACGGCGATCCCGGATGGCGCCCCTGGGTGCTGCCCGAGGACCAGGCCCGCCCCTTCGTGCGCCAGGCCGTCGAGGCGGGCATCAACTTCTTCGACACCGCGGACATGTACTCCCTGGGTGTGAGCGAGGAGGTGACGGGCCGCCTTCTCGCAGAGCACATGCGGCGGGACGAGCTCGTCCTCGCCACCAAGGTCTTCTTCCGGATGTCGGAGCGTCCCAACCGGGGAGGACTCTCACGCAAGCACATCCTGGACGGGGTGCGCGACTCCCTCCGGCGCCTGGACACCGACTACATCGACCTCTACCAGATCCACCGCTGGGACGGCACCACCCCCGTCGAGGAGACGCTGGAAGCCCTCCACGACGCCGTGCGGCTCGGGTACGTGCGGTACGTCGGGGCCTCGAGCATGTACGCCTGGCAGTTCGCCCGAGCCCTCTACCTCGCCGACCTCCGGGGGTGGACCCGCTTCGTCTCCATGCAGAACCACTACAACCTCCTCTATCGGGAGGAGGAGAGGGAGATGATGCCGCTGTGCCGGGCCGAGGGAATCGGCGTCCTTCCCTGGAGCCCTCTCGCCCGGGGATGGCTGGCCCGGTCCTCCGAGGATCGGGAAGCCACCGCCCGCAGCGGCTCCGACGACTACGCCCAGCGCCTGTACGACTTCCCGGAGGCCGACGCGATCGTGGGGCGCGTGGGGAGAGTGGCGGAGGAGCGTGGGGTCAGCCGGGCACAGGTGGCCCTGGCCTGGCTGCTCGCTCGCCCCGGGGTGACGGCTCCCATCGTCGGGGCCACGAAGGCGGGCCATCTCGAGGATGCCCTGAGCGCCCTCGAGCTCGATCTGGACGACGACGAGATCGCCGCGCTGGAGGAGCCGTACCCACCCCGTCCCGTGCGGGGGCACCATTAGAGCGGGTCGCTGAAGAACGGGGATGCGGAACCGGAGGGTCGGCCTACCCCGGACAGGGCTCGCCCGGCGATTCCTCCTGGGACCGCAGGGACAGGGCCACCACGACGGCGGCCATGAACGGGATCCCGAAGGCCCCACCCCGGAGCAGGCCCACGACGAGCGCGACCAGAAGTGCCCCCACCAGGCTCGAGCCCACGACCAGGCGGGAGCGGCCGGTCACGCGCAGACCGAGGAAGAAGCAGCCGAGGAGCGCCAGGTCACCGATCCCGACCACCGCGACCGTCCCCGTCGCCGACGGGGTGGTCACGGCCAGGTAGCGCAGGACGACGGACAGCGAATCGAGCTCCGAGGACAGCAGCCACCGGGTCGGGCCTCCCGAGAACGAGACGATGTCCACGATGGACGCCGTGACGGCGAGGGTGACGAGCGCGCCCGGCGACCGGACCGTGCGCGCGAGCATCGCTCCTCCCAGAGCCGCCGATCCGAGGACGAGGAGATTGCTCACGATCAGGAGTCGGTTCGCCCCGGGCGTCACCGCCAGCCCGACGTGGGCGACGGCCCACGCGGCACCGATCAGGGCCAACGGACGCCACGCCATCCGGCTCGCCCGGGTCGCGGCGAAGAGCACCACCGCACCGCTCAGGACGAGGACGACCGCGTAGACTGGAAAGCTCGACATGGCTCCACCGCTGGTTCGGGGAGTGACGGACGGCTTCGACTCTCTCTCCTACGTCTCTCCCGACTCCGTTCTTCGCTTCCTCACTTTCGCGGCCGCGGGGGCCGGCGCTCCGTCGTGCCCGACGGACCCTCGGTGTCGTCGTTCGTGCAGGTGAGGCTCCTCCAACTCGAACCCCTGCGTGGCCGTCCCGAAGGCCTCGTACCGTCCGCGGGCCTCGTCCCCGAGGCGATCCCGGGTGGCGGCCCGGACGTCGGCCAGCGCCGGACTCGGCTCACCCGCCGGATCCGAGACCAGGGCGCACGCGACGAGCCGATCGTCGGTCCGCACCCCGAGTAGCACCTCTTCCCGGAGCACCCGGGCCGTGACGAAGAAGTGGACGAGGGTCTCGAGGTGGGAAGGGTAGTCCTCCGCGTCCCCCAGAACGAAGCGGTCCAGGCACGCCAGGATCACCTGGCCCCTCGGCGAGGGCCGGTAGCCCGTCGCGAAGGGTGCCCCCGCTCCGGACCGTCGGGCGCCTCCAGCGGCGGAACGCCACCGTGACCTGGCCGTCCCGTATCGCCTCCAGCGTCCTCACGCGAAGGAGCATCGCGGCGCCCGCCTCAGGACCCGGACGCTCGGCCGCGAGCGCGATCCGCCGTCCAGCCACCGCGAACACGATCAGGACCGCCGCGGTCGACCAGGCTCCCGTCGCGAAAGGGGCGGGGATCCAGAGCCCGAGGGCGCAGCCGGCGAGCCAGAGCACGGCCGCGAGGACGAGGAACATCCTCATCCCGTACAGGAACGCGAAGGGCAGGTAGTGCGCCCCCAGGACCACCATGAACGCGGGAAAGAACCAGTCCGTCCGATGAAGGGTCGCCGCCCCGACCACCGGAAGGCAGAGCGGCAGGACGAAGGCGACCTGGGCGCCCAGAGAGTTGAGGGAGTTCCGCGGACCGACCCGACCCGGTCGACCGATCACGCGCAGCCCGAGCTGGGTCAGCGGGAAGATGAAGAAGCCCCCGACGACCAGGAAGACCATGGCCGGGCCCGGCCGTCCCCAGGTGCCGAGAGCCGCGGCCACCGCCCACAGCACGGCCGACACGAGCTGTCCCACGAATCCGCCCAGGAAGGCGGAGCGGATCTCGGCCTGCGCTTCGGAGATCGTCACGGCACGGCTCCTCTGGCGGGATTCCACGGGGGCTTCGCATTCGACCGCGCCCCACTCTTGTGTCCCCGGGCCGCGAGCCGCAAGACGGGCGCTCAGCCTCCTCGTCGCGGCTCGAGATGCGAGCTTGACAACCTGGGCCGACGGATATTTATTCTTGCTTCGAGAAGAAAGCCATTTGCCCTCCTCCGGAGCTTCCCCCCATGTCCATCAACGAGACGGAGCAGCTCGTCCTGCTCGCCCTGGCCCACCTCGGGGAGGAGGCGTACGGAGTCACCGTACAGGAGGAGATCGAGGGGCGGTCCGGGAGGTCCATCTCCATCGCCGCCGTCTACGCGTGTCTGGATCGGCTGGAGCGCGCGGGCCACGCCGAGACCTGGATCTCCGATCCGACACCCGAACGGGGGGGGCGCGCGAAGAAGCACTTCCGTCTGACCCCGGTGGGGGCCTCGGCCCTCCGGCAGGCCCGGGCGGCCATGGACCGGATGTGGGAGGGCGTCGGGGAGCTTCCGACGGAGCCGGCCTCGTGAGCGTCCCCCGACCGCCGCGCTTCGCGGAGGCGCTCCTGGGGCTGGTCCTGGCGCGGCGCGACCGAGCCCACGTTCTGGGTGACCTCCAGGAGCAGTACGGCGCCCGTGTCCGCGCACGCGGTCGGAAGGCCGCGAACCGTTGGTACCGGGTCCAGGTGGTCCGGGCCGTGGGCCCCTCCCTCCGGCGGCGGACCGAATCTCGCGGGACCGCCATCGCCGACCTCGCGGGCGAGATCCGGGTGGCCGTGCGCTCGCTCGTCCGACGGCCGACCTCGACCGCGGCAGCCGTGCTCACGCTCGGGATTGGGATCGCCTCGGTCACCGCCATCTTCAGCGTCACGGATGCAGTGCTTCTCCAGCCCCTCCCCTACCCCGGGAGCGACCGCCTGGCCACCGTGTGGAACACGTACGACACGTGGAGGAACCACGAGGTGCTCGGGCCCTACTGGGACCGGATCTCCCTCTCGTGGCCGGAGTTCGTCGACTGGCGAGAGCGACAGGGATCGTTCGATGAGGTCGCCGCGTACGGCACCGGCTCCATGACCCTGACAGGAAGCGGCGATCCTCGCAGGGTTCCGGTGGGCGTCGCGTCGGCGTCCCTCTTCCCGCTGCTCGGCGTCCGGATGCACCTGGGACGGAGCTTCACCGAGGACGAGATCGGGGAGGGAGCCCCCCGCATCGGCGTCCTGTCCTACGAGCTCTGGCGGGACCGATACGGGAGGGATCGAGGAGTGGTGGGTCGCTCCATCTCCCTGGACGGTCGCCCCTTCGAGATCGTCGGGGTCCTGCCGCCCGGGTTCGACGTCCGGGCGCTGGGGCCGTTCGATCAGGGATCGTTCGGCCGTCACTCGCTCTGGCTGCC
>JASFUL010000239.1:0-8231 GCA_050050315.1 Gemmatimonadota bacterium | reverse complement strand
CGGAAGGGCCCCAGGTCGGCGTCCCCCAGGGCCGTGCGGAGCGCCAGCTTCGCCTGCTCGTACGCGTTTCGTTGCTGCTGGACGTTGACCGCCTGCTGCTGGATCTGGAAGCGTGCCCGCAGGAGGTCGACCCGGGTGTTGCCGGCCAGTCTGAAGAGCTGCTCGGCCAGCTCCAGGTCGGCCTCCCTCGCGCGGGCGATCCGCTCCTCGACCTCCAGCAGGCTCCGCTGCTCGAGCACGTCGTAGAAGCGCGACCGGACGTTGGCGTGGGCCGTCGAAAGGGCCGCCGCCTCGGCCAGCTCCCGGTCGAGGTTCGTGCGCTGCTGGCCCTTCCAGCGGTCGAGGAGGGACGAGCCCTGGATGTTCCACGACAGCCCGAGGCTCTGCGTGGTCCCGGAGAAGTAGACCCACTCGGCCTGCGGGTTCTCGATGGGGTTCCCGAAGTTGTCCCGGGCGATGCGCTGGACGTTGCCCGTGTAGCTGGTGCTGAAGAGGTCGAGGCTCGCGTTCGGGAGGAGGTCGTTGGCCCAGGTGGCGCGCGACTCGACGCCGTTCATGCCGAGTTCGTTCACCGCGCGCCGGTAGGCCGGGTTGCTTCCCTCGGCGATCCGGAGCGCATCGGCCATCCCCAGCACGACCGTGTCGCCGGCCGAGGGCCCGGGGTCCTGGGCCGCGAGCCCGAACGACGCCATCCCCGAGACCCTCTCCCCCCCTCCGATCGCGGGAAGGAGGGCCAGCAGGGTCCCGGCCACCACCGCGGCCGGCAGGGGCCACCCCGCGGCGCCACCCCATCCGAAGCTCCGACCTCCGCTCCGCCCCTCGGCATCCGTGCTCATCGTCCCGGCCTCCCTCCTTCCGCTTCCACGTTTTCGACGAGCCGCACCCTCGTGTCGTGGGCCAGGTAGTGGTGCCCGTCCACGAGCACCACCTCCCCGGGCTCGACCATCCCCTCGTCCGACGGAACGATCTCGACGAACCGCTCGTTCTCCTGACCCGTCGTGACGTAGCGCCACTTGGCGAGCCCCTCGCCCCCTTCTTCCTCGTACACGAAGAGCATGGTACGGCGGCGGCCCTCGCCCCGCTCGAGAATCGCCGAACGGGGCACCAGCACCCGGTCCGGGAAGCTCTGGGCCTCGAGGCTGACCTCGGCGTACATCCCCGGCTTGATGCGCCCTCCCGGGTTGTCCAGGAGGATGGTGACGCGGCCGGTCCGCTTGGTGGGGTCGACGACCGGGTTGATGGTGGTGATCCGTCCGCTGAACTCCTCGCCCGGGAAGGCCGAGAACGTGACCGTTCCCCGGCGCCCCTCCTCGAGCAGCCCCAGCTTGGCCTCGAGCACCTCCGCTTCGACCCGGATCGGATCGAGGTCCACGACCGTCATCAGCTCGGTGCCCGAGCTCACGTGCTGGCCCGCCACCACCTCCAGGTCGGCGACCCGGCCGGCGAAGGGAGCCCGAACGGTGGTGCGCTCGAGGTCCAGTCGGGCCTGACGGACCGAGACCTCGGCCGAGTTGAGGCCCGAGCGGGCCCGGGCGACCCGCTCCCGCTCGCGGCGGACCTCCTCGTCGTCGATCTCGCCTCCTCCGAAGATGAGCCGCTCGTACTCCGCCTGGGCGTTCAGCAGCTCCGACTCGGCCCGGGCGAGCTCGAGGGCCAGCTCCGTCGTGTCGATCTGGAGGATCGGCTGTCCGGCCTGGACGACCGAGTTCTCCCGGACCGGCACGGCCTGCACGACCCCCGCCACCTGCGCCTGGACGGGCGCCCGGCTGAACGCCGCGGCCCGGCCGGACGCCCGGACGCTGACCCACAGGGTGTCCCGAACGACCTCCGCGCCTTCGACCGGCTGGGGGATGTCGGTGGAGAACTGGCTCGCGGCGGACTGGACCTCCACCCCGGCCGCCTCGGCCGTCTCCGTGGCCTCGGACGCCCGCGCTTCGCCCCCGTCCTCGGGCTCGGGCCGCAGCCGCCACCAGATTCCGCCGCCGAGGAGCCCGACGACGAGGAGGACGGTCAGGATGCTGAGCGTGCGACGTGACAACGCCATGACGGGTCTCTCGGGGCGTGTGGTGTTCGCGTGCGAAGGGCCGCCGGCACTCCGGTACGTTGGACGTGCATGCGCAGACGACCGTTGCCGGGGCGGCGGCCGTGACCGGGGGTGGGAGGACCAGCCGGGGGGGACCGGCTCAAACTATTCCCCTCGTAGACCGGGAGCAATGGCGCTTTCAGCCGCCAGCGCGACCCTGGAACACGGCCCCGGGTCGCGCCGTACTGGAGCGCCATGCGGACCGTCCGTACCATCCGTCGGCTCCTCCTCCTGGCCCTCGTCCTGCCCGCGGCCTGCGAGCGGGTCGAGGTGGATCCCTCCGTGGCGCAGCGCCCCCTCCCCTCCCCCGGCGACCCGGTGGACGCCACCCTCGCCGAGGCGGGAGCGGTCGTCTTCCAGAAGCGCTGCGTGGCGTGCCACCGGCTGGAGGGACCCGATCTCGTGGGACCCACCCTCGGCGACGTCGCCGACAGACGGGACTACGAATGGATCCGCGGGATTGTTCTCGCCCCCGACTCGATGCTCCGGACGGACGAGGACGCCCGGGCCCTGCTCGACCGCTACCTCGTTCCCATGGTCGATACGGGCCTCGACGAGCCCCGCTTTCGCGCCGTCCTGGAGTTCCTGCGGAAGACCGCGGCGCGCGGGACCCCGAGGCCGGACGCGGGGGGCGGAGAGCGATAGCCGGTCCCGCTGGTCCGTGAGGGTGCGACCCACCCTGGCACGCCAGGGCCAGATCGTTATTCTCCCCTCTTCGAAAGTGAATCGACCGGCTTACACGCATTCGTCGCCCATGTCCGTTCCCGTGTTCTTCCCGATCCCGCCCCGCCCGTCCGGACGCCGCGCCGGAAACGCTTTGGCCCTCGCCGTCGCGGCGGTTCTCCCGACGGCGGCCGGACTCGGCGCCCAGGGCGTCGAGACGCCCAACGAGGACGACGTCCCGCGGCCCGTTCCCGCGGAGGTCTCGCTGGCGGGCGCCGACCGGCCGGACATCGCGCGCTTTCTCAACGTCCGCTCGGCGGGCTCGCCTTCCCTCTCCCCCGACGGGAGCCGGGTCGCGTTCCGGACCTCCGTCACCGGGGTCCCCCAGCTCTGGGTGACGGACGCCGTCGGCGGTGACGCCCCCGCCTGGCCCGTGCAGCTGACCTTCGGCGAGTCGGTGACCTTCCACGCCTGGTCCCCCGGGGGCGACTGGATCCTCTACGGGACCGACCGGGGCGGCAACGAACGGGAGGGCTTCTATCTGGTGTCGCCCACCGGGACCGAGGAGCGGGAGCTGCTGGCCCCGTCGGACGCGTTCCGACAGTTCGGGAGCTTCACGCGCGACGGCGGCCGGATCGCGTACGCGACCACGGAGCGGAACGGCAGGGACTTCGACATCCACGTCCTGGACGTCGCCACCGGGGAGCACCGGGAGGTCTTCCGCGGTCGCATGGGGCTGTACGCCGCCTCCTTCCACCCGGACGGCCGGTCGGTCCTGCTCACCGAGGCCCGGGGCGAGGACTCCAACGACCTGTACCTCTTCGACATCGCCGCCGGCCGCCTCGACACCATCTTCGCGGCTCCGAGCCCCGACGAGCGGGCCTCGTTCGGGGGCTTCGAGTGGACACCGGACGGGTCGGGCTTCTACCTCTCGACCAATCTGGGGCGGGAGCACGCGGCGCTGGCCTTCTACGACGTCGCCTCCGGGGCGTACGAGTGGCTGGCCACGCCCGAGCGGGACGTCGAGGACGTGGGGCTGTCCGCCGACGGCCGCTACCTCGCCTGGACCGAGAACGACGGAGGGTGGTCCCGCCTCCGGGTCCGGGACCTCGAAGACGGTGCGGACCTGACGCCCCCGGAGCTCCCGCGGGGGCTCTACTCCGTGACTTGGGCGGCCGACGCCCCGGTCGCGGCGTTCACCGTCACAGGGCCCGACCTGCCCGGTGACATCTGGACGTTGGACGTCCGTACGGGAGAGGTCCGCAGGGCCACGCGCTCGTCCACCGCCGGCCTCGACCTGGACCGCATGGTCGTGCCCGAGCACCTCTCCTTCCCGGCGCGGGACGGCGTCACCCTGCACGGCCTGTTGTACCTGCCCGGCGGGCTCGAGCCCGGGGAGCGGCCGCCCCTCCTGCTCGACGTCCACGGGGGGCCGACGGGCCAGGCGCGTCCCTCCTTCGCCGGCGTCACGCAGTACCTCGTCTCCCGGGGGATCGCCGTCTTCGACCTCAACTACCGGGGCTCGACGGGCTACGGGAAGAGCTTCGCCCGCCTGAACGACGGCCGACGACGGGCCCACGAGTACCTGGACATGGCCGACGCGGTCGCGTGGCTCGACGCCGAGGGCCTCGTGGACGCCGAGCGGGCGGCCGTCATGGGTGGGTCGTACGGCGGCTACATGACGATGGCGGCGGTGACGCGGCTCCCCGAGGTGTTCGACGCCGGCGTCGCCTTCGTCGGGGTGTCGAACTGGGTGACGGCGCTGGAAGGAGCCTCTCCGTCCCTCAAGGCGAGCGACCGGATCGAGTACGGAGACATCGACGACCCCGAGGACCGGGCCTTCTTCGAGACCATCTCGCCCATCCGCTACGTCGACGGCGACGAGATCCCGGTCATGGTGCTTCACGGCGCCAACGACCCGCGGGATCCGGTCACCGAGTCGGACCAGTTCGTCCGCGCCATCCGGGAGCGCGGCGGGACGGTCGAGTACCTGCGCTTCCCCGACGAGGGCCACGGCATCCGCAAGCTCTCCAACCGGATCGTCGCGTACCGCCGCATCGCCGACTTCCTCGAGCGCATGCTGGGGCCCGATACCCGAGCCGTGAGCCAGGACCGTTGAGCGGGTCGGAGCGGTCCCTCGAGGGCCTGCGGCTCTGCGTCCTCACCGACCAGGACCTCGACGAGGACCCCTTCCCGGAGGACGACTGGCCGTGCGACCCGCGGCCCTGGATCCCGGAAGCCACCTGGGAGACGGTGGCGCTGACCCGGGAGGAGGCGGTCCCCCGGGTCACCGAGCTGGCGCTCGAGGGCTTCGACGGCTTCTTCAACCTGTGCGACGGGGCGTGGGACGAGCCCCGCCCGGGGATCGAGGTCGTGGAGACCCTCGAGCGCCTGGGGCAGGTGTACACCGGCGCCGATCCGGTCTTCTTCGAGCCGCCACGCGAAGCGATGAAGCGCGTCTGCCGGGCGTGGGGCATCGACACGCCGGGGTACGTGCTGGCCCGTTCGCGGGCCGACGTCGAGCGCGCCGCGGAGATGCTCCGCTTCCCGCTCATCGTGAAGCACCCCAGCAGCTACGCCAGCACCGGGCTCACCCGGGACTCCCGCGTCGAGACGCCGGACGCGCTCCGGGAGCAGAGCCGGATCATGATGGACGCCTACGCGGGCGCGTTGGTGGAGGAGTTCGTGGAAGGGGTGGAGGCTTCGGTCCTGGTGTCGGAGAACCCGTCCGACCCGAATGACCCCGTCGTCTACCCTCCGATCCGCTACCGCTTCCCCGAGGGCGAGACCTTCAAGCACTACGATCTCAAGTGGTTCGACTACCACGGCCTGGAGCCCGAGCCCGTGGACGACGCCGCGCTGAACGCCCGCCTGCGGGAGGCGTCCAGCCGCTTCTTCCTGGGCTTGAGAGGCACGGGCTACGGCCGTTGTGACGTGAGGATCGACGGCGACGGCCGCTGCATGATGCTCGAGATCAACCCGAACTGCGGCGTCTTCTACCCGGCCGACGCGCCGGCCAGCGCGGATCTGATCCTGACCCTGGACGAGAAGGGTCACGGAGGCTTCGCCCGCCGGGCCGTGCGCGCGGCCATGGCCCGGCGGGAGCGGCTCCGGCGCCCCTGGGAGGTGCGGCCCAGGTCCGGGGGGGACCACGGGCTCTTCGCGACGCGCCCGCTGTCCCCGGGCGAGACCGTGCTCCGACTGGAGGAGACGCCGCACACGCTGGTCACCCGCGAGCGCGTGTGGAACGAGTGGGACGAGCGCAGACGCGACTGGTTCCGGCGCTACGCGTGGCCCCTGACCGACGCGGTCTGGGTGACGTGGAGCGAGGAGCCGAGCGGCTGGCGGCCGGTCAACCACGCCTGCGACCCGACCGCGTGGCTGGAGGGCCTGGACGTCGTGGCCCGACTCCCCATGGAGGCCGGCGACGAGATCACGCTCGACTACGCGACCTTCATGGTGGACGACATGCCGGCCTTCGAGTGCGAGTGCGGCTCGCCCGCGTGCCGCGGCGTCATCCGCGGCAGCGACTGGCGGGAGGACTTCGTGGCCCGCTACGGCGACCGGGTCTCGGACTACGTCCGGCGGCGGCGCAACGGGGAGAGGTGAGGCGGACGGGACCGATCACGTTCCAGGGGACGTGACCCCGGCCCGCTCGGTCGCCCCCTCCGCATCGCCCGAGCCTTCCCCGCCGTAGCGGGTGCGCACGTAGTCGTCGAGGATGGCCTTGAACTCGTCGACCAGCCCCTCGCCCTTGAGCGTCGAGTGGTGCTGGCCGTCGACGTAGACCGGCGCCTTGGGCTCCTCGAACGTGCCCGGCAGGCTGATCCCGATGTTGGCGTGCTTGGACTCGCCGGGTCCGTTGACCACGCACCCCATGACCGCCACGTCGAGCTCTTCGACCCCGGGGTAGGCCTCGCGCCAGACCGGCATCTTCTCCCGGATGTAGCCCTGGATGTCCTCGGCCATCTCCTGGAAGAACGTGCTCGTGGTGCGCCCGCACCCCGGGCACGACGTGACCTGGGGCTCGAAGCTGCGGATGCCCAGGCTCTGGAGGATCTGCTGAGCCACGCGGACCTCCTCGGCCCGGTCCCCGCCCGGACGGGGCGTGAGGGAGACGCGGATGGTGTCGCCGATCCCCTCCATGAGGAGGGGCGCCAACCCGGCCGTGGTGGCCACGATTCCCTTCGCGCCCATCCCGGCCTCGGTCAGCCCGAGGTGGAGGGGGACGTCGCACACGGCGGCCAGCTTGCGGTAGACCGTGATCAGGTCGGGCGCGCTGGAGACCTTGGCCGAGATGACGATCCGGTCGTGGGGCAGCCCCACCTCCTCCGCGAGGGCGGCGGAGCGCACGCCGCTCTCCACCATGGCGTCCAACAACACCTCTCCGGAGTCCTTCGGATCGTCCGCGGCCGCGTTGGCGTCCATCAGCTCGGTGAGGAGCCGCTGATCGAGGGAGCCCCAGTTCACGCCGATCCGGACCGGCTTGTCGTGCTCCAGCGCCACCCTGACGATCTCGGTGAAGTTCTCGTCCCGACGCTTGGTGCCGACGTTTCCTGGATTGATGCGGTACTTGGAAAGCGCCTCGGCGCACGCCTCGTGCTTCGTGAGCAGGAGGTGTCCGTTGTAGTGGAAGTCGCCGATGATCGGCACGTCGATGCCCTCGTCGGACAGCCGACGCACGATCTCGGGAACGGCCCCGGCCGCCTCGTCGTTGTTGACGGTGATCCGGACCAGCTCGCTGCCGGCCAGGGCGAGCTCGGCCACCTGGCGCGCCGTCGCCTGGGCGTCGGCGGTATCGGTGTTGGTCATCGACTGGACGACCACCGGGTGATCGCCTCCCACCTTCACGCCACCGACGTCCACGGTGACCGTCTTCCTGCGCTTCCAGAGGCTGCTCACGGAACTCCTCGCCTGAATGGCGCGGTCGTGGGTCGGCGCCTTCCACGGGGGCCGCTGCGCCCGCGACACGCGATGGGTCGGCGGCAGCGGGCTCCCGGGGCGGCCGCGGGGTCGCGACCGTGCGGAGTCCTTTCTAGCCCCCGACGCGTCCCGAGGTGCCGGCTCACACGACGCCCCGGTCTCAGGAGAGCTTGCGCAGGAGGTGTAGCAGCCCGAGCACCGGATCCCGCAGGTCCGCGGGGTGCAGGACGTCGTGGTACCGCTCGAGGTGCCGTTGGACGAATTGCGCTACGTGCGCGAGGGAGATGACCTCGTACCCGTCCCGCTCCCCCGTGTCGCCCTCCCCGAAGGCCACGAGACGGATGCGGCACGGCACCGGTCCCTGACCGGAGGCCAGTCGTACCTCGCCCTCCCCGACGAGCCGGCCGACCACCGAGTCCATCCGCTCGGGCGGGACGCATCCGACCCGGCTCAGCGCCGCGTACAGGGCGCGAGGCGTGCGGGTGGCGTCGTTCATCCGCGCCCGCCCCTCCTTGACCTCGGCCACCAGGACGTCGACCGCCTCGTCGGACGGGTCGAGCAG
>JASFUL010000238.1:0-8250 GCA_050050315.1 Gemmatimonadota bacterium | reverse complement strand
CTCGTAGAGGACGCAGCCCAGCGAGTAGACATCGCTCCGCGCGCTCAGGTCGCGGTCCGCCGACGCCTGCTCGGGGCTCATGTAGTGGGGCGTGCCCAGGCTCAGTCCCGTCTCGGTCATCCGCCCGCCCCCCGCGGCGCTGATAGCCAGGGCGATGCCGAAGTCCGCCACCACCGGACGGCCGTCGTGGAGCAGGATGTTGGCCGGCTTGATGTCCCGATGGATCACGTCGCTCCGGTGCGCGTAGTCCAGGGCGTCGGCCACGTCCCGGGCGATCCGCACCGCCTCGTCCACGCCGAGCTGGCTCTCGCGGTCGATGCGCTCCCTCAGGCTCTCGCCCTCGATCCAGGGCATGACGTAGTAGAGGAAGCCCTCGGCCTCGCCGCTGTCGAAGAGCGGGAGGATGTGGGGGTGCTGCAGGTTGGCGGTGGTCTTGATCTCTGCCAGGAAGCGCTCGGCGCCGATGACGGCGGCCAGCTCCGGGCGCAGTACCTTGATGGCCACCTGGCGCTCGTGCTTGACGTCCTCCGCCAGATAGACGGTGGCCATACCGCCCTCGCCTAGCTGGCGCTCGATGCGGTAGCGGCCGGAGAGGGCGGTGTTCAGGCGGTCGCTGGAACTCATGGATCACCCCCGCCCGCCCGCTCCAGCAGCTCGGTGAACCAGTTGGCCACGATCCAGGCCACACGGGGCTGCTCGGGCCCGGCGTCGGCGTCCGCTTCTTCGTTCTCTGCGGGGGTGATCTCCGCGATGAGGTCGCCGTCGGGACCTGCCGTGACGTTATAGACGTTGAGCTGGCCTTCCGCCTGCTCCCGACCCAGCACCGGCCGCCTGGATCGGACCGTCGGTTCGGGACTCAGGGTCAGCTCGGCGAGCCAGAGCGAGTCTCCCCGGGCGAAGTACAGGTTCCCGTCCCGTGCCCAGAAGGGACTGCTGCCCGGGCCGGCGGAGACGTCGTAGCGCTCGCCGGGGGTGGGGTAGGCCCGCACGTACACCTCCCGGGTGCCCGACTCGTCCGAGGTGTACGCGACCCAGTCGCCGTCCGGCGAGATCCGGGGGGAGCTCTCGGACCAGCTCGCGTTCAGGTAGGGGGTCAGCGTCCCGGCCGTGTCCGCGATGAGGATGTCCGACTGGGTCGAGGTGTTGCCGCTCGCACTGAGGAATCCGATGACGCGCCCGTCGGGGGTGAAGTCCGTGGTGAAGAAGATCCCCGGCCTGTCGATGGGCACCTCCCGGGCGGTGGGACCGTCCCGCCACCGCCAGATGCCGATGTGAACGCCTGCCCCCCTTCCTCCTCCGAATCCGGTGTAGACGATGCGTTCCCCGTCGTCCGACCAGGTCACACCTGCGGTGATCCCCGCCGGCAGCGTGGTCTCCGCCCCGGTCCCGAGGTCGTACACGACGACGTCGCTTCCCCGGGTGAAGGCGAGGCGTTCTCCGCCGGGGGAGAGCGCGGGCAGGCCCAGATCCGCCTCCGGGATGGGAAGAACGTCGAGCACGCCCTCGGAGGAGACGCGCGCGAACCGCCCGTCGTGCCCGCTCCCGAGGCGCGGACCGCGCACGTAGAACAAGGACCCCGTCCTCGAGAGCGCGAGGGGCCCGATCCCGAAGCCGGTGAGCGCCAGGGAGTCGAGGACGGCGAAGGGACGCCCTACGACCTCACCGGCCTCGGCATCGAATCCGGCGGCCAGGACGGACTGATCGTTCCGCATGTACACGACGTGGCCGGTCGTCGCGTAGTGGGGGTCGAAGCCGCCCGGGAGGAGCGTCCGGCTCTCCAGCGACTCCAAATCCAGAATCCGGAGCTCGCCCGGATCCGATCCCCCCGCGGCTCGGCGTGAGTAGAGCAGCCAGCGGCCGCCGGGGACCTCCGTCATACGCACCGTCTCCGGAAAGCCCTCCTCCACGATCCGCTCCGGCTCGCCCTCCGGGGGGAGGCGGTAGAGGCCGTCCAGTCCCGCGAAGTAGAGCGTGCCGTCCGGGGCCCACTCCCCGGGAACGGAGAGGGGGCGCTCCAGGAGGAGGATGGGCGGCCCTCCGCCGACGGGGACGCGGTACAGACCCGGGTCCATGAAGACGACGAGCTCGGAGCCGTCGGGGGAGAACACCACCCCGGCCGCGTCCTCGGTGCCGGGGAGGATGCGCTGACGGGGCCCGTCGAGCTCGACGATGTGGATCCCGCCCGGGCCCGTGTAGGCGAGGGTCGAACCGCCGTTCGAGATGTCGACGTAGCCGGCGTTCTGGACGCCCATGGCGCTGTCGAAGGCCATGCGGATCACCGGGGCGTCCCGGTCGAAGGCGGGATCGCCCCTCCGCATCCCCCACCCCAGCGCCGCCCCCACGACGAGAGCGGGAATCGCCGCCACGCCGACGAGCTTCCAGCGACCCCATCCGCCCCCCCACCCGTCGGCCGCCCCGGCTGCCCCGGAGGTCCCGGACGGCTGCCGCTGCCGGTATCGGAAGGCCGGGTCGCCGAGGGCCCGCGCGAAGGCCTCGGCGCTCTCGAAGCGGTCGGCCGGGAGCTTCTCGAGGGCCTTCTCCACGGCGGAGCGCACGTTGGAAGGAACCGACTTCCTGACGTCGGCCAGGGGCCGGGCCTCCTCGGTCAGGATCCGCACGAGGACGGCCTGGGCGCTCGAGCCCGGGTGGGGCGGGTCCCCGGCGAGCATCTCGTACAGCACGCACGCCAGCGAGTAGATGTCGGAGCGGGCCGAGACCTCCCGGTCGGCCGACGCCTGCTCCGGGCTCATGTAGTAGGGCGTCCCCAGCGAGAGCCCCGTTTCGGTCAGGCGGCCACCGCCGGCGGCGCTCACCGCCAGGGCAATCCCGAAATCCGTCACCAGGGGGCGTCCCCGGCTGAGCAGGATGTTGGCGGGCTTGATGTCGCGGTGGACGACGCCCTCGTCGTGGGCAGCGTGCAGGGCCTCGGCCACGTCCTTCGTGATCCGAACCGCCTCGTCCACGGGAAGCTGCTTCTCCCGGTCCAATCGGTCCCGGAGCGACTCGCCGTCGATGTACGGCATGACGTAGAAGAGGAAGCCGTCGGCCTCGCCCGAGTCGAAGAGGGGCAGGATGTGGGGATGCTGCAGGTTGGCGGTGGTCTCGATCTCGGCCAGGAAACGCTCGCCGCCCATGACCGCTGCCAGCTCGGGCTTGAGCACCTTCACGGCGACCTTGCGGTTGTGCTTCAGGTCGTCGGCCAGGAAGACCCTGGCCATGCCACCCTCGCCGAGCTCGCGCTCGACGCGGTAGCGGCCTTCGAGGGCCGAGTTCAGGCGGGTGACGGGATCGGACATGCGGAAAGAATGGGAAAGAAGCACCCGTTCGTGCCACCGGTTCCAGCCCTTCCAGGTTCCGCGCAGGCATCATCGTGCGATGCGTCAACGTCCGTCGAAGCGGCCCGGGGTCACGAGCCGAGCTGGGTCGTCAGCCGACCGCCTGGAGGTGGACGTCGTGGTGGGCGACCGCGACGCGCGGCGGAGAGCCGCTATTCGCCCTCGATGGTCGACAGGATATGCTCGACGGCTGCGAGAACGGCGTCGCGGCTCAGGCTCGGATATCGTCGCCAGGCCTCGTCAGGGATCTCGCGTACGAGCTCGAGGAGTCTCTCCGGCTCGACCATGCCGCTCGTCACGAAGCGCTCGGCGTCGAGGACGTCCTTCCGGAAGCCGCGCACGGCCTTGGAGAACAGCTGAGCGTACGGATCGTAACTCCCGCAGCCTGTCCTCGGTCAGCTCACGGCGCACCGGCGTCCCCGGCGATCCGGGCGACCTCGCAGGCGTCGGCGAAGGAGACCAGCTGCCGCAGGTACGCGTTGTACCGGGAGTGCGCAAGGTCACCCTCGGTCCGGGACAGCAGCTCGAAGAGCCTGCGCTCCGGGTCGTCCAGGGTTTCGCCCACCGGGACCTTTTCGCGCCGCAGTCTGGGCGCAGCCAGAGACACGGCCAGGCTCTCCGCCGTCGCCCTCCTCGACGCGAGGTCGGCCAACCCCCGATCGACCAGCTCGCCCCCAGGGAGGCCCAGTTCAGCGAAGCTGGACGCACCGAATCGATGCCGGATCCAGCGAGCCATGGCGGCGCGGCGGGCCACGGCGCTCCGGTCGGCCGCGGGCATGCGCTCCGCCCGTCGGTGCCCACCGGCCCTGCCGAACCTGCGAAACTGCTCCCGGACGTCTTCGGGTAGGTTCATACCTGAAGATACATGCTTAGGGGGTAGGCAACAATCGACCGCTGTCCATCGCGTGGATGCGGCGCTCAGCGCCGTGGTCTCAACCTCATCGTTGTCGACCGGCATGCTGGGGGGTTCGAGCGAGTAGTCGGCCAACCGAACGACGCGCAGCCCACCGCGCAGAAGTACAGCCCCAGGCCGAACACGATGTGCGTGCCCACGCTCTTCGCCCGGGCCTGCAGAGGTCTCGCCGCCTTCGACGAGGCGATCCCGAGCCCGAGGGCCGGCTGCAGCACGATCGGATGAAGCTGGCGACGTCCTCGCGCTCCGACATGTCGGCTGACGAAGCCGGCGGGCCGTCTCGGTGCGTAGAGCTTGGTTTCGAGCACGGTGAATCGCACTCACGGAGGGAGGCATGAACCCAACGATGGATGGCGGTGGCACGGACCGCAATGAGCTCATGGGCCCGTCGCTAAACCATCTTCGGCAGCCACCCGTCTCCCATTCACGTGCCACCGTACGGGAGCCGGAAGGCCATGGAAACGATGTGGGCGGAGTTCTCTCAGGCCATACGGACCCATCTGCGCCGGCCCCTGGTCTCCGTTGTGACCAGCGTCTCCATCGGCCTCGGCGTCGGGGTCGCCACCACCTTGTTCTCCGTCGGCGACGCCCTCGTGGGTCGCGAGCCCGGTGTCCGGGATCCGGAGAGCGTCGCACGCGTGGTCCGCGATCCATCCGGTGCCGCGATCTTCTCGGGACCGGAGCTGCGGCGGCTGCGTCGCGCCACCGGGGAACTCGTCACGTGGGTGGGCCACCAGGCCAACGAACTGGTCTACCGGATCGGAGGAGCTCCTTCGTCCACGGCGTGGTTCGAGATCGTGGACCCCTCGTTCTTCGAGCTGTTCGTCACCGGTGCGGCCCTGGGACGTTGCCCCCGGGCCGATGCGGACCGGGAGGTGCTGCTCTCCCACGGCTTCTGGAGCAGACTGGGGGCTGACCCCGACATGGTGGGCAGGGGTGTCACGCTGAACGGTGAGTCCTTCACCGTCGCAGGCGTTGCCGCGCCCGCGTTCCGAGGAGCCCTTCCCGGATTGGGGGTGGACCTGTGGGTCCCCATGGCTGCCCAACCCCTCCTTCTCCCTCGCTCCGGCTCCCTGGAGGCCGAGGGCGACCGCTTTCTCTTCGTGACCGGACGGATGGAGCCAGGTGTCTCCCTGGAGGATGTGAACGCCAGGCTGTCAGCGGTCGCATTGGAGGGCGTGGACGGAGCCCACGGGGTCAACTCGGCTCCCCACGCAGAAGCGGCTACAGGACTGCTCCCGAGGATCCAGCGGGTCCTGGGTCCCCTCGTCGTGTTCATGTCCGTGATGGTGGGGCTGGTGGTCTTCGTCGCCTGCGCCAATGTGGCGGGTATCCTGCTTTCACGGAGCGCCGAGCGGCTCCCTGAGATTTCCATCCGTGCCGCCCTGGGCGCTGGTCCGCTCCGCCTGGCTCGCGTCGTGGTGCTGGACGGTATTGCCGCTGGACTCCCGGGTATGGCCGTGGGACTCGCGCTGGCCTGGGTGGGGCTCGCCGCCGTCCGGTCGGCCCCTCTGCCTGCCGGAGTCCCTCTGGTGCTGGATCCTCGACCCGACGGGCGAGCCCTCGTCTTCGCACTGCTCCTCACGGCGGGCACCGCCCTTCTGGCATCCCTGGTCCCCGCATGGGCGGTCATCTCCCGCTTCGGCCGGGGCGGTCAGGGCCCCCGCCTGAACCGCCTGGTCCTGGCCCTCCGTCGCTGGTTCGTGGGGGCACAGGTGGGGCTCGCGACCCTTCTCGTGGCGATGTCGCTGCTGCTGGGTCGCGGCGTCCTTCGGGTCCTGACCTCGGATCCGGGCTTCAGAGTCGATGGAGTGATGACCATGTACGCTTCGTCGGATCTGCTGGGCTATTCTCCCGAGATGGTCCAGACTCTCTGGAGAGGTACCGTCGCCCGGGCGCGCCGGTCTCCGGGCGTGAAGGCCGCGGGCGGACTCCTCTTCGCCCCGCTCAGCGGCCAGTCGGACCAGTTGGCGCTGGAGGTCCCGGGCTCCGACTGGGGCACCCGGCCCGTTCTCTACAACGAGATCACCGATGGGACCCTGACGGTTCTGGACCTCGAAGTGGTTCGAGGTCGAGGTCTGGAAGCTCCCGACATGGGGGGCGAAGGACTGCCCGCCGTCCTCGTGAACGAGACGCTGGCCGGGGCCATGGGGGGCGACGCCATCGGGCGGGTCGTCCACTTCGGGCACCGGGAGCTACAGGAGGGGCTCGTGGTGGGGGTGGTGGAGGACTCCCACTACCGCAGCCTGGGCGAGGGGCCCACGCCGTACCTCTATCTCCCCCTGGGCACGGTCCGCGAGGGGGCGTTCATGCTCGTCGCTCAGGTGGAGGGTTCCATGGAGACCGCCACCTCAGCCCTCCGCGGGAGCGTCACCGCCCTGGACCCGGACCTGGTGCTGGAGTTCCGGACCCTGCGCTCGGCGGTGGCCGAGTCGGCCTTCTTCAGCCGCGTCGCCGGCATCGTGGCGGGGGTGGCCGGTCTGGCTGGCGCCCTTCTGGCCCTGGCCGGACTGTTCGGTACCGTAGCATACGACACCACGCGCCTTCGACGGGAAGTGGCCGTTCGCCGCACCCTGGGGGCCTCGGACCGGTCGGTGCGGTGGCACCTCGCCCATCGGGCTCTCCGGATTGCCGCGCTGGGTGCTCTGGCGGGCGTAGTCGCCGCGGTGGCTCTCGGCTCCGTGGTGCGGGGTCTGCTCCACGGTGTCCCGTCCCACGACCCGGTCACGCTGGTCGTGGTCATCGCGTTGGTCGGAGGCGGCGCCGCGGCCGCCACATGGCTTCCGTCGGAGCGAGCCCTCAGGATGACTCCGGCCGATCTGCTCCGCGAGGAATAGCCGGTCTACGAACCCGTCCCGGTCGATGAGGCCCCTGCGCTGAGCAGCCTCGTCATGTCTCCGCCGCCCTCAGGATGGCCTTCTCGATGGGTATCTCGCCGTCCACGAAGTCGATCGTCGTGCCGATCGTCCGCGGTTCCGCCAACACTGCGGCGGCCACCAGCGCCACATTGTCGCGCGCCGTGTCACGGCCGGCCTCCTCCATCTCCGCACCGACGGCGATCCGGCCGGACGGCTCCTCCAGCGTCAGCCGGCCCGGCCCCAGGATCGTCCAGTCCAGCCCCGTCTTCCGCAGATAGTCGTCCGCGGCGGCCTTGGCTTCGGCGTACGCGAAGAACGGATCGTCCTCGGGGACGCCGTGCTGAAGGCTCGCCCCCACGTACGACACCATGACGTAGCGGTCCACGCCGGCCCGACCCGCTGCATCCATCGAGCGGATCGCGGCGTCGCGGTCCACCGCGTACGTGCGCGCGGGGTTGCCTCCGCCGGCGCCCGCCGACCAGACCAGGGCCTCGTGGCCCTCGATCCGGCGCGCGAGTTCTTCCGTCGAGCTCTCTTCGACGTCGAGGACGACGGGCGTCGCTCCGGTTTTCCGAACGTCGTCGCTCTGCTCCGGCTTCCTGAACAACGACGTGACCTGGTGGCCCCGCTCGGTGAGCAATCTCGAGAGCCTGAGGGCCACCTTGCCGTGCCCTCCGATGATCGCGATGCGTGCCATGTACTTCCTCCTCGCTTCTGTTCGTCTCGAGGGCTCATCGTGCCCGGGTGTACGTCTTCTCGAGCATCATGGGTTCGCGAAGACGGGCATCACCCTGGCCTCTCCGTAGTCCTCGATCGGGCCCACGCTCCCCAGGCGGTCCATGTCCTCGTCCGAGATCACGAAGCCCACGTCGGCGTTGTCCTTCATGTGCGCCGGATTCGCCGTCTTGGGCAGGGGGAGAAGGCCGAGCTGAAGGGTGTAGCGAATCGACAGCTGGGGCACCGAGACCCCGTACCTCTCGGCCATGTCCGCGACCTCCCGGTTCTTCAGCAGCTCGCCGTGGGCGATGGGAGAGTAGGCCTCCACCAGGATCCCCCGGTCCTGCACGTACTGTATCAAGTCGGCCGGCGTGTTGCTGATGTGCGCCAGGATCTGGTTCACCATCGGTTCGATGGAGCAGGACTC
>JASFUL010000237.1:0-8252 GCA_050050315.1 Gemmatimonadota bacterium | reverse complement strand
AGGCCTCGCCGTGGCGCCACGACGTGGCCGGCCTCGCTCCGGAGGACGCCGCGGTCGTCGACCGCTTCCAGTCGCTGGATCTCGCCAGCTACCTGCCCGAGCAGCTCATGACCAAGCTCGACCGCGCCACCATGCGCGTGGGCCTCGAAGGCAGGGTCCCGCTCCTCGATCCCGCGGCCATCGGTTTCGCCGCCCGCCTGCCCCCGTCCCTGCGCGCTCGCACGGGACGGCCCAAGCATCTCCTGCGCAGCTTGCTGTCGAGGAAGATGGGCGAGGCGTTCGTCGACCGGCGGAAGCACGGCTTCCGGATCCCGACCCGCCCGTGGCTCCGGTCGCTCGGGCCGGAGCGTCTCGAGGAGATGGTGTTCTCCGAGGGAGTGGAGCGCTGGCTCGACCGCGACCGCCTGGGAAGACTCCTGCGTCATCCGAGGGGTCACGAGCTCGTGTGGCCTTTTCTCATGTTCTCCCACTGGCACCGGGCGTTCGGCCCGGACGGGCCCGGGTAGCCGCCATGCTCACGGCGCACGCCATCGGCAGCCCCGACCTGGGCGGGGCCGAGCGCTTCTTCGCCCGGCTCACCGGGACGCTGGCGGCCCGGGGCCATCCGACGGTGGCCGTGCTGCGGCACGGGGCCGAGCTGGGCGGGCTCATGGAGCCCGGGGTCGAGGTCCTGGAGACGGGGATGCGGAACGGGATCGACGTCTTCACCTGGTGGGACATCCGGCGGCTCATCGTCGACCGGAGGCCGCGGGTCATCCAGACGTACCTGGGCCGGGCCAGCCGGCTGGCCCGGGTGCCCCGGGGTTCGGACACCGTCCACGTAGCGCGCCTGGGGGGGTACTACCGCCCCAACGCATACCGGCACGCGGACGTCTGGGTCGGCAACACCCGCGGGATCCGCGACTACCTGGTGGAGCTCGGCTTCCCGAGCGACCGCGTGCACCACATCACCAACTTCGTCGAGACGGTCGAGGGCGCGGAGGCCCGCCCCGGAGGTCCACGGGACCGGAGCGGGACGCCCGTACCGGACGACGCGCTCCTGGTGTTCGGCCTCGGTCGCTTCGTCGGCAAGAAGGGGTTCGGCGATCTCCTGGAGGCCTTCGCCCGCCTGCCGGCCTCGGTGGGCGATCGACCGGTGCACCTCGCCGTGGCCGGCGACGGACCCCGCCGGGAAGAGCTGGAGGCGACGGCGGCTCGCCTGGACCTGGTCGACCGGGTCCACTGGCCGGGGTGGCTGAACGACCCGGACCCCTGGTTTCGGGCTGCCGACCTCTTCGTCTGTCCGTCCCGGCACGAGCCCCTGGGCAACGTGGTGCTCGAAGGCTGGAGCCACGCCCTGCCCGTGGTGTCCACGCGGACGGCCGGGCCGGCCGAGCTGGTGGCGGAAGGGGAGGACGGCGTGCTGACGGAGATCCAGGATCCCGGGTCGCTGGCGGCGGCGCTCCGCCGGCTCCTGGAGGACGAGGGCGAGCGGGAGCGCCTGGCCCGGGCGGGGCTCGAGACCGTCCGGCGCCGGCACTCGCCCGAGGTCGTCGTGGACGCGTACCTCGACCTCTACGGCCGCGCGACCCGGAGGTGACGGCCGCGCTTGCGGCGAGCCGACACCACCCCGAACATCGGGGAGCATGTTCGACTCCATCGAGGACACCCGCGAGCTCCTGGCCCGGGAGCAGTACTACGCCGACCCGGGGCTCTGCACGAGCGTCTTCCTGGCGCTCCGCATGGAGAAAGCGCTCTTCCTCGAGGGCGAGCCGGGCGTGGGGAAGACGGAGGTGGGGCGGGTGCTGGCCGCGATTCTCGAGGCGCCGCTGATCCGGCTGCAGTGCTACGAGGGGCTCGACGTGGGGCAGGCGGTCTACGAGTGGGACTATCCGCGGCAGCTCCTCGAGATCCAGGGGCGGGCGTCCGCGGTCGAGCGGGTGGACACGAGCGACATCTTCTCCGAGGACTTCCTCATCCGTCGCCCGCTGCTGCAGGCCATCGACCGGAGCCACGCCCGGGCGCCCGTCCTCCTGATCGACGAGCTGGACCGGGCGGACGAGGAGTTCGAGTCCTTCCTCCTGGAGCTCCTGGGCGACTTCCAGGTGACGGTGCCCGAGCTGGGCACGTTCCGGGCGGAGCACCGGCCGGTCACGATCGTGACCTCCAACCGGACGCGGGAGATCCACGACGCGCTCAAGCGGCGCTGCATCTACCACTGGATCGACTACCCGACGTTCGAGCGCGAGCTCGAGATCCTCCAGCGCAAGGTGCCCGAGATCGAGACGGCTCTGGTGCGCCAGGTGGTCGCCTTCGTCCAGCGGGTGCGCCGCCTCGAGCTGTACAAGCACCCCGGCGTGTCCGAGACCCTCGATTGGGCGCGGGCGCTCACCCACCTGGGCGCGGACCGGCTCGATCCCGGCATCGTCGACCGCACGCTGGGTCTGCTCCTGAAGTACCAGGACGACGTCGAGGCGCTCCGCGGCGCGCCGGCGGCCGCGGTGCTGGAGGAGGTCGCCCAGGGGTGAGCCGCTCCCTTCTGGACGCGCTCCTCGAGTTCGGGCGCGCGGCCCGTCGGGAGGGTCTGCCCGTCACCACCGGCCAGATCGAGGACGTCGCCCGCGCGCTGGGCATCACGGGGGTGGGCGACCGGGAGACCGTCTTCCGGGTCGCCCGTGCCCTCCTGGTCGGCCGCAGGGAGCACCTCGCTCCGTTCCGCGAGCTCTTCGACCGGTTCTGGCGGATGCCGGCGGAGGGGGGGCGGGACGCCCCCCGCACGATGCCCCGCGCCCCGCGCCACCCGCGGCCTCCCGAGCGCTTCACGGTCGCCACGTACATGGCGTTCCGCGCGGGCGACGACGCGGAGGAGATGGACGTGGCCGATCGCTCGGGCACGTTCACGGCCCAGGAGGCGCTCCGGCGGAAGCGGTTCGCCGAGATGACCGAGGAGGAGCTCCAGGCCGTCCGGCGCCTGATCCGGGAGATGCGGTGGGATGCGTCCCTGCGGGTCACGCGGCGGCGCGTGGCGGACGACTCGGGGCCGGACATCGACCTCCGGCGGGTCCTGGCCCGGGCGTCCCGCACGGGCTCGATCCCGCCCCGCCTGCCGCGGCGGCGGCGGCGCGTGAAGCCACGTCCGCTCGTGCTGCTCGCGGACGTGAGCGGCTCCATGGAGAAGTACTCGCGCCTGATCCTCCAGTTCTTCCACTCGATCGTGGCCACGGCGCCCGAGGTCGAGACGTTCGTCTTCGGCACCCGCCTGACGCGGATCACCCCCCAGCTCCGGACCCGCGAGATCGACCGGGCGCTCGACGAGGTGTCGCTGGAAGTCTCCGACTGGGGCGGCGGGACCCGCATCGGGTCGGCCCTGCGGACCTTCAACCGCACCTGGAGCCGGCGGGTGCTCCGGCGGGGGGCCGTGGTCCTGGTGGTGAGCGACGGGTGCGACACGGAGGGCGGCGACGCGCTGGCGACCGAGACGCGGTACCTCCAGCACCGCAGCCACAGGCTCGTCTGGCTCAACCCGTACCTGGGGCACCCCCGGTACGAGCCGAGGGTTGCGGGGATGAGCTCGGTCCTTCCTTTTGTGGATGACTTCCTTCCGGCGGACGACATCCAGTCGCTGGAAGAACTCTCACGGGTACTGGCGCGACTCCCCACCCGGGGGCGTGCCCCCCGTCGGGCCAGGAGGAGGACGCCCTCGCGGTCCCGGAGGCGGTGAAACACCGGTTTGTACATCAAGATTCAATTTTAAAATCTCAATGCATTACGAGGTGCACCGATGAAGGTCGAGGGCGAGTACCTGTTCGAAGGCCCCCAGGACCTGGTGTGGGAAACGCTGCTGGACCCCGAGGTCCTGGCGTCCGTCCTCCCGGGATGCGAGAAGCTCGAGCTGGTCGGTGAGGACGAGTACGAAGGAGCCCTGAAGATCAAGATGGGGCCGGTCCAGGGAGCCTTCATGGGGAAGGTCAAGCTGGAGGACAAGCAGCCGCCCGACTCGTACACCATGCAGGTCGACGGGCGGGGCGCTCCCGGCTTCGTGAAGGCGACGGGCCACCTCAGCCTCGAGCCGCAGGACGAGCGGACCCGGGTGACCTACGAGGGCGACGCCCAGGTCGGCGGGCGCCTGGCCAGCGTGGGGCAGCGCCTCGTGGAGAGCTCGGCCAAGGCCATCATCAAGCAGAGCCTCGACGGGCTGAACGAGGCGGTCAGGGACCGCGCGGCCCCGGCCGCCGCCGGGAGCGGCGCCGAAGTCGCGGAGGCCGCCGGCGCTGCGGCGGCCCGACCGAAGAGGAAGGAACCCACCCAGGCGGCCTTCGCCGCCAACGTCGCGAAGGACGTGGCCCGGGACCTGATCCCGGCTCCCGTCCGCTGGGTCGGCGGCGTGGTGCTCGCCGTCGCCGTCCTCTACGTCCTCTACATCCTCGTAACGTGACGAAGACTCCGACGCAGGAGGTGCAGAGATGATTCCGGGAGAGTTCGAGTATCACGCTCCGACGTCGGTGGACGAGGCGGTGGAGCTCCTCCAGACCCTGGGGGACGACGCGAAGGTGCTGGCGGGGGGCCACTCCCTCGTGCCCGCCATGCGCTTCCGCCTCGCGCTTCCTGCGGCGCTGGTGGACATCAACCGGATCGCCGACCTCGCGTACGTCCGCGAGGAGGAAGGCGAGCTCCGCATCGGCGCCATGACCCGTGAGGTGGACGTCGAGCGGTCCGACGTCGTCCGGTCCCGCTACCCGCTCCTCGCCGACGCCAGCCTCGTCATCGCGGACCCGCTGGTGCGGAACCGCGGGACGGTCGGGGGCAACCTGGCCCACGCCGATCCGGCCAACGACCACCCGGCCGTGATGCTCGCGTACGGCGCCACGCTGGTGGCGCAGGGGCCGTCCGGTCGCCGGACCATCCCGGTGGACGACTTCTTCGTGGGGCTCTTCGAGAGCGCCCTCGAACCCCACGAGCTGCTGGTCGAGATCCGCATTCCCTCGCCCGGCCCGGGAGGGGGCGGGGCGTACGTGAAGCTCGAGCGGAAGGTGGGCGACTACGCCATCTCCGCCGTCGCGGTCCAGCTCGCCCTCGAGGGGGGCACGTGCCGGAGCATCCGAGCGGCCCTCACCAACCTCGGTCCGGTCCCGATGCGTGCCACCGCCGCCGAGGACGTCCTCCGCGGGAAGCCTCTCACCGAGGCCGCGCTGGAAGAGGCCGGGCAGGCGGCGGCGCGGGAGTGCGACCCGTCCGGAGACCTCCGGGGGAGCGTCGAGTACAAGCGGGACGTCACCCGGGTGCTCTTCAAGCGCGCCGTTCGCAGAGCCGCGGAGCGAGCGGGAGGAGGTGTGTCATGAGCGATCGCCACGAGGTCACCGTCACGGTCAACGGCGAGTCCCACACACGCGACGTCGACGCCCGCACCCTCCTGGTGCACTTCCTCCGGGAGGACCTAGCGCTCACCGGGACCCACATCGGGTGCGACACGAGTCACTGCGGCGCGTGCACCGTGCTCCTCGACGGGCGTCCGGTGAAGAGCTGCACGACGTTCGCGGTGCAGGCGGACGGGTGCGAGATCCGGACGGTCGAGGGCCTGGCCGACGGCGACGCCCTGCACCCCGTCCAGGAGGGATTCTGGGAGAAGCACGGCCTCCAGTGCGGCTACTGCACGCCGGGGATGATGCTCACGGCCAGCGAGCTGCTGGAGCGCAACCCGGATCCGACCGAGGAGGAGATCCGCTTCGCCATCTCCGGCAACCTCTGCCGCTGCACCGGCTACAACAAGATCGTGGAAGCCATCCAGTACGCGGCCGCGAAGCTCCGCGAGTCGTCCGAGGAGGAGGTGGCGGTATGACGACGCACAACGAGGACTCCGTGCAGCACCTGCACCCCGTTCCGGAAGGCACGTCCGCCCGGGTCGAGACGACCGAGGACGTCCAGGTCAAGACACCGGGCAAGATCTGCGGGATGGGCCATCGGATGAAGCGGAAGGAGGACCCGCGCTTCATCCGGGGCCGCGGGCGCTACGTCGACGACATCAAGCTCCCGGGCATGCTCTACATGGACATCGTCCGGAGCCCCTACGCCCACGCGAGGATCCTGGACATCGACGCGTCGGCGGCCCTCGAGACCCCGGGCGTGCTGGCGGTCATCACGGGGAAGGACCTGAAGGAGGCCGGCGACCTCCACTGGATGCCGACGCTCATGTCCGACACCCAGATGGTGCTCCCCATCGACAAGGTCGTCTACTTCGGCCAGGAGGTGTGCGCGGTCGTCGCCACCGAGCGCTACATCGCGGCCGACGCCGTCGAGAAGGTCTTCGTGGACTACGAGCCCCTCGAGCCGGTGGTCGACCCGTTCGAAGCGCTGAAGGACGAGGTCATCATCCGGGACGACAAGGAGAAGAAGACCAACCACATCTGGCACTGGGAGGCCGGGGACCGTGAGGCCACCGAGCGCACGTTCGCCGACGCCGCCCGCGTGGTCCGCCAGAAGATGCACATCCCCCGGATCCACGTAGCGTCCATCGAGACGTGCGGGATGGTGGCGAACTACGATCCGGCCATGGGGAAGATGCAGCTGTACATGACGACCCAGGCCCCCCACGCCATCCGGACGGTGTTCGCCCTCGTGAGCGGGCTGCCCGAGCAGAAGATCCAGGTCATCTCGCCCGACATCGGCGGGGGCTTCGGTGGCAAGGTTCCGGTCTATCCAGGCTACGTCGTGTGCGCGGTCGCCAGCCTGGTGACGGGCAAGCCGGTGAAGTGGATCGAGGACCGGAGCGAGAACCTGCAGGCCGACAGCTTCGCCCGGGACTACCACATTGACGCCGAGCTGGCGGCCGACGCCGACGGCCGCATCACGGGGATGCGCGTGAAGACGCTCGCCGACCACGGCGCCGCCGACGCCGCCGCCAACCCCGCCAAGTTCCCGGCGGGGCTCTTCAGCATCTGCACCGGCTCGTACGACATGGACGCCGCCCACGTCGAGGTGGACGCGGCCTACACGAACAAGCCTCCCGGAGGGGTCGCCTACCGCTGCTCCTTCCGCGTGACCGAGGCGGTGCACATGATCGAGCGGCTCGTGGACATCATGGCCCACGAGCGCGGGGAGGACCCGGCCGACTTCCGGCTCCGGAACTTCATCGGTCCCGACCGCTTCCCGTACAAGTCGCCCACCGGGTGGGAGTACGACTCCGGGAACTACGAGGCCGCCCTCCAGAAGGCCATGAGGCTCATCGACTACCGGGCGCTCCGGGAGGAGCAGGCCGAGAAGCGCGCGAGGGGCGAGCTCATGGGGATCGGCATCTCCAGCTTCACCGAGGTCGTGGGAGCCGGACCCTCCCGGGACTTCGACATCCTGGGCATCAAGATGTTCGACTCGGCCGAGATCCGGATCCATCCCACCGGCAAGGCCATCGCTCGCTTCGGGACGAAGTCCCAGGGGCAGGGGCACGAGACGACCTACGCCCAGATCATCGCCGAAGAGCTGGGCATCCCGGCCTCCGACGTCGAGATCGAGGAGGGGGACACGGACACGGCCCCCTACGGCCTGGGAACGTACGCGAGCCGCTCGACGCCGACCGCGGGCGCGGCGGGCGCGATGGCGGCCCGCAAGATCAAGGCGAAGGCCCGCAAGATCGCCGCGCACCTCCTGGAGGTGGGCGAGGACGACCTGGAGTGGAACGTCGATCGCTGGCAGGTGAAGGGCTCGCCCGACCAGGCCAAGACGATCCAGGACATCGCCTTCGCGGCGTACACGAACCACCCCCAGGGCATGGAGGCCGGGCTGGAGGCGACCGACTACTACGACCCGCCGAACCTCACCTTCCCCTTCGGCAGCTACATCTGCGTCGTGGACATCGACACGGGGACCGGCGAGGTGAAGGTCCGCCGCTTCATCGCGGTGGACGACTGCGGCCACATCATCAACCCGATGATCGTGGAGGGCCAGATCCACGGGGGGCTCACCCAGGGGCTGGCGCCCGCCCTCTTCGAGGAGATCGTCTACGACGACCAGGGCCAGAACCTGACGGGCACCTTCTCGGACTACCTGGTGCCGACCGCCATGGAATCGCCGAAGTGGGAGACGGCCCACACGATCACCCCGTCGCCGCACCACCCCATCGGGGCGAAGGGCGTCGGGGAGTCGCCGACGGTCGGGTCCCCGCCCGCCATCGCGAACGCGGTGGTGGACGCCCTCTGGCACCTCGGCGTCCGGCACCTCGACATCCCGATCACGCCGGAGCGGGTCTGGAAGGTCCTGAGGGAGGCCGGCGTCAACGACTGCCG